>SKJZ01000259.1 GCA_007121755.1 Halorhodospira sp.
AGCACCCATACGGGGTCTCGGCCGCAGGGATGCGGCCGTGAAGCCTCCAGGGATGGATTCACGGCGTCCCCGTATGGGTGCTACCTGACAATACCTTCCGAAAGGTTAGTAGATGGTAGGCTCTCGCCCACTGGACCCGCAACGGCGACCGGGCGAGCGCCCCCGTATAGCCCCCGCCCCGCAAGGCCCCGTAGAATGAATCGGCATGAGTGACCATACCGCGGAAGGACCGAGGTCCGTCTACACAGAGGAGATGGAGGCCGCGCTGGCCCACTTGGCTCGTGGGTACGGCTGGCGGCTGGTGGTGCTGTTCGGCTCTACGGCGCGGGACGGGCAGGGACGCGATGTCGACTTGGCGATACTCCCCGCCACCCTCCCAGACCTCATGACCGAAGGACGCTGGACACGCCAACTCGAAGCGCTGTGGGAACGGCCGGTGGACCTTCTCGTACTCCACGACGGCACCTCGCCGCTGGTCCGCTTCCAGGTATTCCGTGACGGCATCTGCCTCTATGAAGACCGCCCTCAATTGTTTGAGCGGGAACAGGACCGGGCGTTCTTCCTCCACGCCGATGCCGAACTACTGCTCTGCCACAGGCTGGAGGAGACCGATGGCGCCGCGTAGAGAGGTCGTTCAGCGCAAGCTCTCCCTCGATATCGGCCTGCAACTGCTCCGGGCCGACGGTTACGGGTTGGCGTCCAGCTACCGCGAGGTGTTCGCCGCCCTGCGCCTGCGGCTCAACCTACCGGACGAACTCGCCGAACGGCTGATGGATGCGTGCGCCATGCGCAACGTATTGACCCACCTCTACGACACCATCGATCTCGACCGGGTCGTCGAGGCCGTCGATCCCGCGGTGGATATCTACCACCAGTACGAGGAGTGGGTTGGAGCCATGCTGGACGCACACTTCCGCCAGGCGGACGACTAGGCCGTACACTCCGACCAGCCCACGACCCATCTCGCAAGCAGATCGGCTCGGACCACGGGCAGGCCTACGGCAACAACGTCTCCCCCATCAGCGCGCGGTCGATCTCCCGGGCCGCTTCGCGCCCTTCGTTGATGGCCCAAACGACCAAGCTCTGCCCCCGGCGGCAGTCGCCGGCCGCGAAGACCTTTTCGACGTTGGTGCGGTACTGCCCGTACTCCGCCTTGGCGTTGGTACGCGGATCGGTCTCGACGCCGAAC
Organism: Halorhodospira sp.; assembly: GCA_007121755.1. Classification (GTDB taxonomy): domain Bacteria; phylum Pseudomonadota; class Gammaproteobacteria; order Nitrococcales; family Halorhodospiraceae; genus SKYL01. The sequence continues at coordinate 1,190 of SKJZ01000259.1, forward strand.
TGCTCCAGCAACCCGCCCTCGGGGCCGAGAAAGCCCATGGCCAGAAGGACCAAGTCGGCGTCCAACTCCCGCTCGCTGCCCGGCACCGGCTGGGGGCCCATGCGGCCCTGGTCGTCTTCCTTCCACTCGACGCCCACCAGGTGGAGCTTCTTCACCCGGCCGTACTCGCCGGTGAGCCTCTGGGTCAGTTGCAGGTAGTGGCGCGGATCCTCGCCGTGGACGGCGATGGCCTCGGCCTGGCCGTAGTCGACCTTCAAGGTGCGCTTAAACTCCGGCCACGGGTTGTCCGGGGCGCGCTCCAGCGGTGGCTTGGGCATGATCTCCAACTGGATAACGCTCTTGCAGCCGTGGCGCAGGGCGGTGCCGACACAGTCGGTGCCGGTGTCGCCGCCGCCGATGATGACCACGTGCTTGTCCTTGGCAGAGATGTAGTGGCCGTCGGCGAGGCCACTGTCCAGCAGACTCTTGGTGTTGGCGGTGAGAAACTCCATGGCGAAGTGGACGCCGTCGAGATCCCGGCCCTCGATGGGCAGGTCGCGCGGCACCGTGGCGCCGTTGGCCAGCAACACCGCATCGTACTGCGCCTTGAGTTCCTCGGCGGTGACGTCCCGGCCCACCTCGACGCCGGTGCGGAACTCGATCCCCTCCTGGCGCAAGATATCGAGACGGCGCTCGACGATCTCCTTCTCCAGCTTCATGTTGGGGATACCGTACATCAGCAGCCCACCGAGCCGGTCGGCCCGCTCATAGACCACCACGGTGTGGCCCACGGCGTTGAGTTGGGCCGCCGCCGCCAGTCCGGCGGGGCCGGAACCAACCACCGCCACCTGCTTGCCGGTGCGTTTCACCGGCGGCACGGGCTGTACCCACCCCTCTTTGAAGCCGCGCTCGATAATCGACTTCTCGTGGTGCTTGATGGTCACCGGCGGGGCGTGGATGCCCAGCACGCACGAGTGCTCGCACGGCGCCGGACAGACGCGGCCGGTGAACTCGGGGAAGTTGTTGGTCTTGTGCAGCCGGTCGAGGGCGTCGTACCAGCGGTTGCGGTAGACCAGGTCGTTCCACTCCGGGATCAGGTTGTTCAGCGGGCAGCCACCCACTGCCGGCGCCGACGACGAATCGCCGGCGTGACAGAACGGGACGCCGCACTCCATACAGCGGGCGCCCTGAAGGCGGATCTCCTCTTCCGGCATCTCGGTATGGACTTCGTTCCAGTCCGCCAGACGCTCGACGGGGTCGCGATCGGCCGGCAGCGCGCGATCGTATTCAAGGAATCCAGTCAGCTTTCCCATGCTCGATCTCCTATGCGGTCGCCTTGCCTTCGGCCAGATTCTTCAGGTGCATGTCGAAGGCCGCGACGGCAATCTGGTACTCATCGTCGAGCCCCTGCTCTTCACGAACCCGCTTCATATAACCCTGCATGCGTTCGTAATCGACGGGCATGACGCGGACGAACTCCCTGCGGGAGTGCTCCCAGTCGTCCAGGATCTCCTTTGCCACATCCGATTGCGTATATTCGTAGTGGTTCGTAATCAAAGCCTTGAGTTCATCGCTCTCATCCTCATCGGCGATCGGCCCGAGCTTGACCATCTCCTTATTGCAGCGGCTCTCCAGAACACCGCCGCGGTCGAGCACGTAGGCCACGCCTCCCGACATACCGGCGGCGAAATTGCGGCCGGTCTCGCCGAGTATCACGGCGCGGCCGCCGGTCATGTACTCGCACGCGTGGTCGCCCACCCCTTCCACCACGGCGGTAACGCCAGAGTTGCGCACGCAGAAGCGCTCTCCGGCCAACCCGCGGATATACGCCTCGCCGCCGGTACCGCCGAAGAAGGCGACATTGCCGATAATGATATTCTCCCGCGCCTCGAAGGACGCCTTGCGGTCGGGGTAGACTACCAGCTTGCCCCCGGACAGCCCTTTGCCGAAGTAGTCGTTGGCGTCTCCCTCGAGGTCGAAGCGGATGCCGCTGGCGGCAAAGGCGCCGAAACTCTGCCCCGCGGAGCCGGTAAACTTCACCTTAATGGTCTCATCCGGTAGGCCATTGCCCTCGTAGCGCTTGGAGATCTCGTTGGAGAGCATCGCCCCGACGCTGCGGTCCGTATTGTGGATCTTGTAGCTAAGCTCCACCGCCTCACGCTTCTCCAACGCCGGTTGCGTGTCTTCGATCAACCGGCGGTCGACAATGTCGTGGATCAGGTGCTTCTGCTCCACCGACTGGTAGAGGGTATCGCCCGGATACGCCTTCGCCTTGTGGAGCAGCGGAGAGAGATCGACATACCGAGTCTTCCAGTGGTCGAGGTTGTCGCGCACTTTTAGGCATTGGGTCTGGCCGACCATCTCATCGATAGAGCGGAAGCCCAACTCCGCCATGATCTCGCGCAGCCCTTCCGCCATCATGGTGAAGAAGTTGACCACGTGTTCCACGTGGCCGCTGTAGCGGCCACGCAGCACGCGGTCCTGGGTAGCGATACCGACCGGACAGGCGTTGGTGTGGCACTTGCGCATCATGACGCAGCCCTGCACCACCAGCGCGGCGGTGGCAATGCCCCACTCCTCGGCCCCCAACAGGGTGGCCACGGCGAGGTCGCGGGGGGTCTTCATCTGGCCGTCGGCCTGGAGAGTCACCCGGCTGCGCAGGCGGTTGCGCACCAGCGTCTGGTGGGTCTCGGCGATACCCAACTCCCACGGCAGACCGGCGTGTCTAATCGAACTCAACGGCGAAGCGCCGGTACCGCCGTCGTGGCCAGCGATCAGCACTACGTCGGCGTAGCCCTTGGTGACACCGGCCGCCACTGTGCCGACCCCAGCCACCGAGACCAGCTTGACGTTGATGCGGGCGTCCCGGTTGGCGTTCTTCAGGTCGTAGATAAGCTGTGCCAGATCCTCAATGGAGTAGATGTCGTGGTGCGGCGGCGGCGAGATTAGCCCGACGCCGGGGGTCGACATGCGGGTACGGCCGATCCAGGCGTCCACCTTGTGGCCGGGCAGGTGACCGCCCTCACCCGGCTTGGCGCCCTGAGCCATCTTGATCTGCAGCTCCTCGGCGTTGGCCAGGTAGTAGCTGGAGACGCCGAAGCGACCCGAGGCCACCTGCTTGATCTTGGAGAGCATGGAGTCGCCGTTCTCCAGCGGCTGGTAGCGCACCGGATCCTCCCCGCCCTCGCCGCTGTTGCTCTTGCCGCCGATACGGTTCATGGCGATGGCGAGACAGGTGTGAGCCTCCCACGAGATCGAGCCGAAGGACATGGCGCCGGTAGCGAAGCGCTTGAAGATGCTCTCCACCGGTTCCACCTCATCCAGCGGGACGGTCCGGCGGCTACGGTCGAACTCCAGCAGGCCCCGCAGGGTGTAGGCGGCCTGGGACTGATCGTCCACCTCCCGGGTGTACTCGCGGAACAACTCGCGGTCATTACGGGCGCTGGCGTGTTGGAGCAGGCGGATCACCTTGGGGCTGAACAGATGCCGCTCGCCGTCCTTGCGCCATGCGTAGTCTCCGCCGGAGCGCAGCACCAGCTGGCTCGGGGCGTTCTCGATGTTCGGGTAGCCGCGGCGGTGGACCGTCAACCGCTCCTGGGCGATCTCGTCCAACCCCAGGCCCCCGATACGGCTGATGGTACCGGTGAAGTAGTGATCGATCACATCGGCGCCGAGACCCAACGCCTCGAAGATCTGGGCCCCCTGGTACGACTGCAGCGTGGAGATGCCCATCTTGGAGAAGATCTTGAGCAGGCCGTCGTTGACCGCCTTGGTGTAGCGTTCGACCAGCTCCTCGTTGCTCCACTCTTGATCCAGGGCGCCGCCGTCGCGCAGGGCGTAGAGGATCTCGAAGGCCATGTACGGGTTGATCGCCGAGGCGCCGTAGCCGAGCAGCGTGGCGAAGTGGTGGGTCTCCCGCACATCCCCCGCCTCCACCACTAGCCCGACGTGGGAGCGCAGCCCCTCCCGGATCAGGAAGTGATGGACCGCCGCCGTCGCCAGCAACGACGGTATGCCGGCGTGGTCGGTGTTCACCTTGCGGTCGCTGAGGATCAGGATCGAGAACCCTTCCTCCACCGCGTCCCGCGCGTAGCGGCAGATACGGTCCAGCGCCCGCTTCAGCTCGCCCGGACGGCCGGTGGCGCGGAAGGTAATGTCGATAATGGCCGACTGGAAGTGGTTGTGGTCGATGTACTCCAGCTTGCTCAGCTCTTCATTGGTCAGCACCGGCTGCTGCATCTCCACCATGCGGCAGTGCGCCGGTGTCTCGTCCAGCAGGTTCAACTCTTTGCCGACGTAGGTCCGCAGGGACATCACCATCCGTTCCCGAATCGGATCGATGGGCGGATTGGTGACCTGGGCGAAGAACTGCTTGAAGTAGTTGGACAGATGCTGAGGCTCATCCGAGAGCACCGCCAGGGGGTTGTCGGCGCCCATGGAGCCCAGCGGCTCCTTGGCGGTATTCGCCATCGGAGCGAGAATCTGACTCAAATCCTCCTGGGTGTAGCCGAACGCCTGCTGGCGGCGGCGCAGGCTCTCGGGCCGGTACGGCCGCTCCTCAATGTGCGGCGAGGGCAACTCATTGAGAACAATCTTGTTCCTCTTCAGCCACTCGCCGTAGGGGCGGCTCATGCAGACGCCGGACTTTACCTCGTCGTCGCTGATAATGCGCCCCTGCTCCAGATCGGCGATGAAGATGCGGCCCGGTTGCAACCGCCCCTTCTGCACCACCTTGGATTGGTCCACCTCCAGCGCGCCGGTCTCCGACCCCATGACGATGGTGCCGTCGTCGGTGACCAAGTAGCGGGACGGGCGCAGGCCGTTGCGGTCGAGGGTGGCGCCGATGACCTTGCCGTCGGTGAAGGAGATCGACGCCGGGCCGTCCCACGGCTCCATGATGCAGGAGTAGTACTCGTAGAAGGCGCGCTTGACGGGCTCCATGTCCTCCTGGGCCTGCCAGGCCTCGGGGATGACCATCATCATCACCTTCTCCAGCGGACGCCCGCTCAACACCAGCAGCTCGATAGCCATATCGAGGTTGGCGGAGTCGGACTGCCGGAAATCGCAGATCGGCTTGAGCATCTCGATCTCTTCGGCGGAGAAGTACTCGCTGGAGAGCAGGGACTCCCGCGCCCGCATCCAATTGATGTTGCCCTTGACCGTGTTTATCTCGCCGTTGTGGGAGAGGTAGCGGAACGGCTGGGCCAGCCGCCACGCTGGAAAAGTGTTGGTGGAGAACCGGCTGTGATGCATGGCCAGCGCGGATACGGCCTTCTCGTTCTGGAGGTCGAGGTAGTACTCGCGCACCTGGGCGGTGGTGAACTGCCCCTTGTAGACCATGGTGCGGGTGGAGAGGGACGGGATGTAGAAGTCCTCCCCAGCCCCGGCCACCGACTGGGAGGCAACGAAGGAGGCGTGCTTGCGCAAAACGTAAAGCTTGCGTTCAAACGCCTGTTGGTCGATCCCCTCCGGCGGAGCGACAAACACCTGCTCGATCAACGGTTCAGTGTCGAGCGAGGACTGCCCCAAGGTCGAGTTGTCGGTCGGCACGACCCGGTAGCCCAGCAGCTTCATGCCGAGCTTGTCGATGTTGGCCTCGAGGATGGTGCGGCACGCCTCGCGGGCACGTTGGTTCTGCGGGAAGAAGATCATGCCGGCGCCGTAGGCGCCGCGCTCCGGCAACAGCACCCCTTCGGCGGCCAGGTCGTCTTTGAGCAATTCGTGGGGAATCTGGATGAGGATCCCGGCGCCGTCACCACTTTTGACGTCGTAGCCGGTGCCACCGCGGTGTTCCATGCAGGTCAGCATGGCGAGGGCGTTTTGGATGATTTCGTGGCTGCGCAGCCCTTTGAGGTTGGCGACAAATCCGATGCCGCAGCTGTCGTGGTCCAGTTCCGGGCGGCACAAACCGGTAGATCGCGGATTGTCCTGGGTCATATTGCCATTCCTGTTGCGCCGGGGCCGATCGCCGGCGGAAGGGGGGCAAGAAACTACCTTGGAACATACCCCCAAGGCAAGTGGCTCTTGCCTCTTGCCGTCATTGCGAGCGAAGCGAAGCAATCTCCATGGGGTGCCTTCTAACCGGGGTATTCGATGAGCACTGCTCCGCCATCGGCGAGGTTTTGAAGCCGGCGCAGCAGGTCGTCGGTGGGACGGACGGTCCAGTCGGGGCCGAGGGCGATGCGGGCGGCCGCTTCGGGGCGGCGGTAGTCGAGGACCACCGGCGCGTTGCCTTCGTTATGGGCGGCCAACAATTCCCGCAATTCGCCCACCAGGCCATTGGCAGCCCGCGACGCCGTCACCGGGATCACAACCCGCGCCGACGCCTGTTCCCGGGCGTGGGCGATGTCGTAAACATCCTCGGCCGCGATACGGTAGCCACCGGCGAAATCGTCGTAATCGAGGCTGCCGCGCACCACCAGCAGGGTATCCTTGGCCACAACCGCGCGGTACCGGGCAAAGGCCTCGGGGAAGAGGACGACATCGATCCGGCCGGTGCGGTCATCCAGAGTCAGGTTCGCCAACTTGCCCCCGGTGGCGGTATTGCGGGTACGCAGCGCGACTACCAGCCCCACGGCAGTCACTACACGGCCCTTACCATTGCCGTTGCCCTCCGTTCCAGCCCCGGCAGCCAAGCGCTGCAGCCTGTCGGTGGCCAGGCGCGGCAACTCCTCTTCGTAACGTTGGATGGGATGGCCGGTCAGAAAGAGCCCCAGCGTCTCCTTTTCAGCCGCCAACCGCTCCTCCTCCGGCCACTCATCCACCCCGACCGCCTCGGCGGCGACCACACTGCCGGCCGGAACGTCGCCTTCCGCCTCCGCCACGACCCCGCCGAAAAGATCGGTCTGACCCGAGGCGCGATTTCGAGTCTCCTGCTCCGCCGCCGCCAGCGCCGCCGGCAGCAGCGCCATGCCGGCGGCGCGGTGAGGGATCAACGGGTCGAGGCTGCCGGAGCGGCACAGCGCCTCCAGCACCCGGCGGTTGGCGCGGCCGGTGTCGATGCGGCGGCAAAGATCGAAGAGATCGCGATACGGGCCGTTGGCCTCCCGCTCGCCGATGATCACATCGAGGGCCGATTCACCGACACCCTTCACCGCCCCCAGGCCGTAGACGATGGTCCGCTCGTCGGCGGCGAGAAACATCTTGTGGCTGCGGTTGATGTCGGGGGGCTGAACCTCCAATCCCATGGTCCGGGCTTCGTCCAGGAAGATCACCACCTTGTCGGTGTTGTCCATATCCGAAGACAGGACCGACGCCATGAAGGCCGCCGGGTAGTGGGCCTTGAGCCACGCCGTCTGGTAGGAGAGCAGCGCGTAGGCGGCGCTGTGGGAGTTATGGGTGACTAAACCTTCGGCGACATAGTTGTGATCGTCCGCCACCGTCAAATCGTAGGTATCGGCATGACCACACGGCCTAATGGCGACCACCCCGTCCCAGAACAGGTCGGAGTTCGCGATCTCCTTCAAGCGCCGGTTTGCAAAGAACTCCGCCAAACGGTCCATGGTGGCGCGCCGGAACCCCCGCTTCCGCGCCGACCCGTGACCGGTAAACTCCTTCATCGACAGGCCGCTGGCCTCCTCCAGCCCGCGCCACGTCATACCGAGCCGCCGGCGTTCGGTATCGACCCAGCGGCGCACCGGGGCGGGGATCGTGTCCACACTCGATCGGCCCTGCGCCACTGAAGCGACACGGCCCCGCAGGATCGCGATTTGCCGCTCCCTGCCGACGATGTGAGGGGCGACGCGATCCAGGAAGCGTTCGACCGTCCCCTCGCCCACCAAGTGAACGGTAAACCCGGTCCGTTCCCCCCCACGGTAGCGGAAACGCTTGGTGTGAACGCCGCTGAGAAGACCGAGCCGCAGCAGCAGCGTCTGTACCCCTTCCGCCAATACACGGGATGAGGTGGCAAAGTAAGGTACCCACTGCCGCGCCGAGGCGATAAAACCGTCTCCCGCCCACATCCGCCCCAAGAACAGAGCGATATCGTCATCACGGAGAGTGAAGACGGCGGCGGGGATAAACTTTTCAGTTGCCTTGCACCCGACGATGCCAAGCGCGTCGGCCCACCGATAGACCCCACTCCGCACCGCCGGAGCAGGCGGATCGAGTCGAGGCGCGGCGCCTCCGGCATTCCAAGGGCGCTGCCCGGGTACGAAGCGGAAATCGCGCCCGGTATTCAGACGGGCTTCCAGCCGGCGACCGTCACCGCGGGCGGAGACCTGGGCAACGGTGTCGGCAAACCGGCTGGCGGCGCCGACGAAATCATCCACCAACGCCGCATCGTTCCCATAGAAGTAGAGGGTACTCGGATGGCAGGTATTCCCCTCGGTGAGCAGGCCGGCGAGGACGATCAACTCGTGGCGC
>SKJZ01000179.1 GCA_007121755.1 Halorhodospira sp.
GACCGGGCGCTGGCCCCATGAAGGACATGACCGACATTACAAGAGTCCGAAGCCGGGAGCAGATCGTTGATGTCGTGAATCTGGCCGGCGAAATCTGGACGGAACACTACGTATCCATCGTGGGACGGGCGCAGGTGGACTACATGCTTGGCAAGTTCCAGAGCGCAGGGGCGATTGAGGCTCAGCTTTCCGACGGATACGAGTACTACATCGTCTCCCACGAGGGAAAGAGTGAGGGATACATGGCCATCGTCCCGGACGCAGACACAGGCACGGCCATGCTCAGCAAGATCTACGTACGACAATCCGCGCGCGGCCACGGATTCGGGCGTGCGATGCTGGAGTTTGCAGAGGCCGTCTGCAGAGAACGCCGGATCGGGCTCCTGTGGCTGACCATCAACAAGCACAACAGTCATTCGTTGGCCTGGTACATGCGGCAGGGATTCGAGCGCGCCGGATCAATCGTACAGGACATCGGTGGCGGCTTCGTGATGGACGACTATCGAATGGAAAAGACCATCGGCCAATCGGGTAAGGGCGGATTTCTATCCTGCCCTCCCCACACCGCTTAACATGCCCCCATTACCCATACATACGGAGTCGATCTTCATGCTGGACGAACTCAAACAGCGCTTTCCCCACCCCGATGTCCGCTTTTATCAGAAAGATCAACTGCTCATGATCGAGCTGAACAACCGGTACGGCTCGGCCACTTTGACCGACCACGGCGGCACCTTGCTCAGCTACATCCCCGCCGGCGGCGACGAGGTAATCTGGGTCAGCGAGACGGCGGTGTACGACGGCGGCAAGCCGGTGCGCGGCGGGGTGCCCATCTGTTGGCCGTGGTTCGGCCCGTACGACTCGCAAGCGCTGGGCGCGGACCCGAGCGACGCGGCGAAGAAGGGTCACGGCGTGGCGCGCTACGAATTCTGGCAGCTCAGCTCGGTGCGCAGCGTCGGCGATGCCACCGAGGTGGTGCTGCAACTGGAGCCCAACGACTCGATCCGCAAGGCCTGGCCGTTGCCGTTTGAACTGAAGCTCATCGTCACGCTGGGCGAGAAGCTGACCATGGAACTGGTCGGGAAGAACTGCAGCGACCGCGACTGGGTGGTCTCCGAAGCGTTCCATACCTACTTCCGGGTCGGGCAGGCGGAGGGCTTGGCCATCGAAGGTCTGGAAAAGACAAGCTATATCGACAAGGGCCGTGAGGGACAACGCTTTACCCAGGAGGGACCGCTACACCTGGAGTTGCCGATGGAGCGCATCTATCTCGACCAGCAGGGGGCGGTTGTCCTCGACGACAGCGCCAACCACCGCAGGATCATGATGGAGAAGGTCAACAGCGCCAGCACCGTGGTCTGGAACCCGGGGCCAGAAGGGGCCAGGGGCTTCGCCGACATGCCCGACGACCAATACGCGCACATGGTCTGTGTCGAGGCGGGCAATGCCCTGGATAACGCCTACCCGCTCAGGGCCGGCGAGTCTCACTCGATGGGGATGGTGATCGCCGCCGAATAGTGTGACCGCGTCAGTAGGTGCGGCGCCGCACAGAGCATACCGGTCTGAGGTGTTGTCATGATACGCACAGATTTGTTGCTAAACGGATATCATCATGCACGTCAATCTGCTCTTAGGCGTTCTTTTTCTGGTTGTGGCCGCAGTGTTGCTGTATTTCGGCTACACCGCGTCGCAGGGTATCGGCGAGCAGATCCACGAAACATTCACCGGGCGATTTACCGACTCGACAACCTGGTACTTTGTGTTCGGTATCGGGGCAGCCATATGCGGTGTGATTTTACTGGCATCCTGGATGCGAAGCTGATCCGGAGATAGTGAATGATTGAACTCATTGTCGTTCTACTGATTGTCTTCTGGCTAATCGGGCTTTTTACCTCAACCACCATGGGTGGACTCATTCACATCCTCCTAGTCATTGCGGTGGTGGTATTACTGGTTCGTGTCATTCAAGGGCGACGCTTGTAACGATGCCGGTGGGTTGTTTAACTGTACTAACCTTTCGGGAGGTATGGTCAGCACGTCCGTTGTGTCTGGCTAAAATCATTACGACGGCTGACGTCGTTTTGGAGCTCCGCCGATGCGTGTCTTTGCCAATCCGGTTGGTGCCGGTTCTCTCTGGTTCGACAACCTCGCCACTGCCGACGGAACGCCTGTCGCCTATGATCCGCAGGCGCGCGCTTTTTTGCCGATGCCGCCGTTCTGCGCCAACCGGGAAAGAATCGGGTGTAACTGGATCGCGCCGAAAGAGGGTGCATTCTGCCGATCCTGCGCGATGACGGCGTTGGCGCCTGATCCTGAAATTCCCAACGCCATCCCCAACTGGGCGCAGACCGAGGCGGCCAAACGGTGGGCTCTGGATAATCTGGGGCGCTGGCATTGGTTTCGGCCGGAGGATCCAGGCGCGCGGCCAGTGTTTCATCTGCTTGCGGAAGGTCCGACCCCCGTTCCCATGGGGCACGCCGAGGGGGTGGTCACTATCAGCGTGGCGGAGGTGGATCCCATCCTGCTTACCATCCGCCGTGAGGCTCTAGAAGAGCCTTACCGCACCATGATAGGCCACATGCGCCACGAGCTTGCCCACATGCTCTGGTGGCGGCTTAGCCTTCGCAATGATTTTCTCGATGCATTCCGTGCCATATTCGGTGATGAGCGGATTGATTATCCGGCGGCGCTTCAATACCACTACGAGAACGGCCCGCCGGCCGAGTGGAAACAGTACTACCTGACTAGTTACGCCTCTGCACACCCCCATGAGGATTGGGCGGAAACGGCGGCGCACCTGCTGCACCTGACGGACATCGCCGACAGCTTCGTGGCCACCGGCCTGTCATCGCCGCAGATACCGAACGCCGGCTGGGATCCCTATTCGGAGCCTGATGCCGAGCGGCTGATCCAAATCACGGCCGCGCTTACCGTGGGCGTCAACCACATCAATCGCTCCATGGGGTTATCGGACCTCTATCCGTTCGTGTTGTCGAGCCACGCCCGTTCTAAGCTGGCATTTGTGCATAACTGGTTACGTCGGGGCGCCCAGGGGCTTTGAAGCGCCTTAAGAGCGTATGGGGAGCTGCGTCACAGGACAATCAATCGGGTGCGTCACCGCACCGACTGCACCTTCGCTTACATCCACTCTGAAATGGCATTCCCGCGACTCGGGAACTGCGCTCAAATCCCATGAGAGTCCGGCAAACGGTCGGCCTTCAGAGGAGAAACAACCATGAAATTGATGAGTAAGCTACCCGCACTGACCCTCGCCGCCGCCATTGTTCCGGCATTGGCACTGAGCACAACCGTATTCGCGGAGGACCGCAGCGGCATGGAGGCTGACGCCGAGCAGCGCGGCGGCGAGCAGGGCGCCTATGGTGAAAGTGCCGGTGAGCAGCGTGCCGGTGACCGGCTTGCCGGTGAGCAAGATGCCGGCGAGCAGTACCTTAGTGCCAAGCCCGAGGGGTCATTCTATTCCGACGAGATGATCGGCAAGACCGTCAAACACCGCGGATCGGATGAAGACGTCGGCGAGATCTCGGATCTGGTCATTGGCGACGACGGCCGCATCGTTGGCGTCGTGGTCACGACTGGCACCTTCCTGGGGCTCGGCGGACAGGAGGTTGGTTTGGGCTGGGATCAAATTGAGCACTCCATGGAAGATGACGAGTCCGTGTTTTTCGTAGACATGGACGAGGAGACACTGCGGAACGCGCCCGAACACAAGCGCGAGTGACCCAACCACAACCAAGGGGGGCACGACGTGCCCCCGTTGGCTTAACACCGCGGCAAAAGGTTTGCGCATCGCGTGCCCGCGCTGACCAGCAATCCAGGTCGACACCCTGCCATCCACTGACAGAACTGGGGATGCCAGGACGATACATAGAGGGCGAAGGAACCCCATGAGCTCCGAGAAGAGCACGCATACTGGGTTTACAGCCGGCGAGCAACGGCTGCTCCGTTACACCATTGTCGCCCTTAGCGCTGTCACCTTGGTGGGCACGATCGTGTTCATCATCTGGGTTCTCGGACAAATCATCGGCGCCCTGCACGCCCTTCGCCGCGCGGCCCCACTGCCACGGCCGTTTGTCGGTACCAGCCTCGGGGGCATCTGCGGCGTCGGCTGAATGTGCAGGCACGAAGGTGCTGGCACGAGCGCGTGGCGATCCGGATAATGGGCCGCTTTCCTGAGCGGAGATAGTCGATGAAGCGGCACATCGTCGCCCTGTTGGCCGATGCCCTGGAGCAACTGAAGCGGGATGGGAAACTCCCCGTCGACGCCGACCCCGAGATCCAGGTGGAGCGCGCCCGTGACCGCGCCCACGGCGACTACGCGGCCAACACCGCAATGATGTTGGCCAAGGTTGCCCGCAAGCCGCCGCGCGAGCTGGCCGAGGCGATTCGGGCGGCGCTTCCCCCGTCGCCTGACGTGGCGTCGGTGGAGGTGGCTGGACCAGGGTTTCTGAACTTCATTCTAACCCCAGCGGCTCGGTTGGCATCGATCCGCCGGGCCGTGGACGAGGGCGCCGACTACGGCCGCGGTAAGCCCGGCAGCCTCGGATCGGCGCTGGTCGAGTTCGTCTCCGCCAACCCGACCGGCCCGCTGCATGTTGGGCACGGGCGTGGCGCCGCCTTCGGCGACGCGCTGGCCAACCTGTTGGAGGCGGCCGGGTGGTGCGTCCACCGCGAGTACTACGTCAATGACGCCGGGCGGCAGATGGACATACTCGCGCTATCGTTGTGGCTGCGCTATCTGCAAGCCGCCGGCGAGATGGTGCCGTTTCCGGAGAAGGGCTACCGGGGCGAGTACCTGATCGAACACGCCCGCGAGTTGCTCTCCCGGGAACCGCGGCGCTTCATCCGGCCGGCGGCGGATCTCGCCGACGGCCTCTCCGCGGATGAACCGGAGGCGTATCTCGACGCCTTGGTGGGCCGCGCGCGCGACGCGCTCGGCGCGGATGACTACCGCGCCGTCCTGGACTTCGCGCTGGACGCAATCCTCGACGATATTCGTGACGACCTGGAGGCGTTCAGCGTCAGCTTCCACAACTACTTCTCCGAACGCGACCTGGCCGACCGGATTGAGCCGGCCATCCAACGGCTGACCGACGCCGGTCACACCTATAAGGCCGACGGTGCGCTCTGGTTTCGCGCCAGCGCCTTCGGCGACGACAAGGATCGTGTGCTGCGCCGCGAGAACGGCGTAACGACCTACTTCGCGGCGGACGTGGCCTACCACCTCGATAAGCTAGAGCGCGGCTTCGATGCTTTGGTCGACGTATGGGGCTCCGATCACCACGGCTACGTGCCACGGCTGCGAGCAGCACTGACGGCCTTGGGCGCCGATCCGAAGCGTCTAGAGGTCCACCTGGTGCAGTTCGCGATACTCTACCGGGGCGGCGAGAAGCTACCGATGTCGACCCGCGCCGGCGAGTTCGTCACCCTGCGCGAACTCCGCGACGAGGTTGGCAAGGACGCTGCGCGCTTCTTCTATGCCATGCGCCGTGCGGAGCAGCACCTCGACTTCGATCTCGATCTTGCCAAGTCGCAGTCCGCAGACAATCCGGTCTACTACGTCCAGTACGCCCACGCCCGCATCTACAGCGTCTTCCGCCAACTCGGCGAAAGGGGGCTGACGCACGACACGGCGCGGGGCGCTGAGAATCTGCACCTGCTTGAGACCGAGCACGAAGAGGCGGTCATCGACCTCATCGGACGCTACCCGGAGATCGTCGAAGGGGCTGCCGCCGCCCGGGAGCCGCACCAGATCGCCCAGTATCTGCGCGAACTGGCGGCGGCGTTCCACACCTACTACAAGGCGGTCCCGTTCATCGTCGACCATCCCGCGCTGCGCGATGCCCGGCTCACTCTGATCACCGCGCTGCGCCGTGTAGTGGCCAACGGGCTCGCTATACTGGGCGTCAGCGCTCCGGAACGGATGTAGGACGCCGTACATGCCACGCAAGCAGAACACCAAAAGCGCCGGCACCGGCCGGCGCCGCACCACCACGCAGGCAAAGCGGAAGTCCGGGACCGGCCAGCCGGGATGGCTGTGGCTACTAACCGGCGCGGCGGTTGCCGGTTTCGCCGTCCTTATCGTCAATCTGCACCAGCAGCGCGGCGAACCGCCGGCAGAGCCTCCGGCCGACGACGAGACACCCGTGGCCCAGCCCGAGCCGGAGCCCGAGCCGGAGCCTCAGCGGCGCTTCCGCTTCCGTGAATTGCTGTTGGAGGACGAGGTCACCGTACCGGAGGAGGCGTTGCCGCCGCGGCAGCGCGAGGATTCCGCCGCTACGCAACCGGCGCCCACGGTGGAAGAGGGCTACGACTATGTCCTACAGGCCGGCTCCTTCCGCAGCTACGACGACGCCGATGGGCTCCGGGCGGCGCTCACGCTGCTGGGGTTCGATACGATGATCCACACCGTCGAGCTAGACGACGGCAGCCAGTGGCACCGGGTACGAGTAGGTCCGTTCAGCGACACCGAAGACCTGCAGCGGGCACACTCCCGGTTGGAGGAAAACAACATCCAGCCGCTGCTGCTACAGCAGCGGGGATAAGGCGCAGGAACCGCCCCCACGAGACTTACCGGAAAGTTGGTAGAAAAACTACGCGTTATCCCCGAAAATCGCCCGCTTGCGGCGGAAGAGAGCCGAGATATCCTCATCGCCGTAGCCGTCGGCGATCAGGGCGTCGTATTCATCCACGATGCGCTCCACCGTCTCCAGCATCACGCCCTTCTTGGCCAGGGTCTGGCGGATAATGCCCAAATCCTTGCGGTGGAGAACGACCTTGAAGCCGGGATCGAAGACACCCCGGACCATGTTCGGACCGCGATGTTGCAGAAACCAGTTGCCGGCAGCGCCACCCTGGATCACGTCGATAACCCGCTCCATGTCGAGTCCCTCGGTCTCGCCGAAGGCGAGCGCCTCGGTGACGGCACTATTGATGCCGGCGGCCATGATCTGATTCACCGCCTTGGTGGCCTGCCCGGCGCCCACCGGACCCATATGCGCGGCCTTGCCGCTGATAACCGAGAGCACGGGCCGAACCCGCTCCAGCACCTCTTCACCGCCCCCCACCATCATGACCATGGTCCCGTTGCGGGCGCCCTCCACCCCGCCGGATACCGGCGCATCGAGGAACTCCCCGCCGGCAGAGCGGACGATTTCAGCGGCACGGCGGGCCGTTTCGCCCGCGACGGTGGAGGTGTCGACAACCACTTTGCCCGGCTCCAGGGCGGGTTTCAGCGCCTCCACTACCTCCAGCACGTCTTCGTCCGCCGAAACACAGGTCACGACCACATCGGCGGCGGCGGCCACGCCGGCCGGCCCGTCGGCCACGGAGACCCCGTGCGCGGCGGCGAACTCGTCGGCCTTGCGCGACGTCCGGTTCCAAACCGCCGCCAACTGGCCGGAATGCGCCAGATTCGCGGCCATTCCGGCACCCATCGCACCCAGCCCGATCACTCCCGCCTTCATCGTCTTCCCTCCAGGTAGGTATAGCCTTGCAGGCCGGCTTCCAATTCAGTCAGACAGGCCCGGCGCTCCGCTTCGTCCAGACCGGTTGCCGCCACGCGGCGGCGGTACGCGCCGAGAAGCTCCCGCTCATCGAAGCCGACCACCCGCAGCACCTCCTCCACGGTATCGCCCCGCCGCGCCGACGTAAAACGGTATCCGTCCCCGTCGACCTCCACATTCACCGAATCGATGTCGCCGAACAGATTGTGCATATCGCCGAGAATCTCTTGGTAGGCGCCCACCATAAAGATCCCCAGCCACAAACTCCCTACCCCTTCGGGGTCCGGCAGCGGAAGCGTGCGCTCGATCCCGGCGCCGTCCACATAGAAGGTCACCGTCCCGTCCGAGTCACAGGTCAAATCCTGGACCAAACCCCGCCGGCCGGGCGGACGGTCCAGGCCGGCCAACGGTACGATGGGGAAGATCTGATCGATCGCCCAGACATCCGGGATCGACTGGAAAACTGAGAAGTTGGCGAAGAGCTTATCCGCCAACCGCTCGTTCAGCTCGTCCAGCACCTCCCGCTGGTGCGCCTTGGCCGGGTCCAAGCGCGTCAACAGCGCCCGGCCGACGGCCTGGTAGCACCGCTCGGCGTAAGCCCGTTGGGTTAGATCGAGGACGCCGTGGAGGTAGAGGCTCTGGGCCTCGGCCAAATCGTGGCTGGCGTCGTGGTAGACCTCGGTGGCCGGCCGCTCCTCCTGCTCCACCAATCCGCGATAGAGCCGCCGCAACACCGCCGGCGCCTCTTCCGGGGGCGGCGGCGGCACGTCTTGCGGCGGCCGGTGGGTATCGATGACCGGGGTGACCAACACCGCGTGGTGGGCGGCCATCGCGCGCCCGCTCTCGGTATAGATATCCGGGTGGGGCAGGCCGCCCTCCACGCAGACCTCCAGGAGGGCGTCGACCACATTGTGGGCGTACTCCCGGACGGAGTAGTTCATCGAACAGAAGGCCCGCGAACGCGTCCCCTCATAATCGACCCCGAGGCCACCGCCGACATCCACCGTGGTCACCGGCGCGCCGAGGCGGCGCAGGTCGGCGTAGACACGAGCGCCTTCGGACAGGGCCCGGCGGATGTCGCGGATATTCGCGATCTGGGAGCCCATGTGGAAGTGGAGCAGGCCGAGGCAGCGCAGCAGTCCCGCCTCCTCCAGTTGCTCGACGGCGGCCAGCGCCTCGGCGGCGGTCAGGCCGAACTTGGAGCGCTCGCCGCCGGTGTTCTGCCACTTCCCCGCCCCCATCGAGGCCAGGCGCACGCGCAGCCCCAACCGCGGCTCGACACCCAGCCTCCGCGCCTCAGCAGCGATCAGCGCCACCTCCGACGGCTTCTCCAGCACCAGCCGGACGTCGAGCCCCAACTGCTGGCCGCGCAACGCCAAACGGACGTATCCGGCGTCCTTATAGCCGTTACAGATCACCGTGCCGCCGGCAGGGGCGATGGCGAGCACGGCCATCAACTCCGGTTTGCTCCCGGCCTCCAGGCCGACCCCACCGTCGCCGGCGGCGATGATCTCCTCCACCACCGAGCGTTGCTGATTCACCTTGATCGGGTAGATGGGGCGGTAGCCCCCTTTGTAGCGGCGGTCGGCCATGGCGGCGTCGAAGGCACCGCGCAGGGCGGCCACCCGGTCGCGGAGTATCGCCGGGAAGCGCAACAGAACGGGTGCCGAAAGCCCCTGGCGGGGGAAGTCGGCCACCAGAGTCTCCAGCGCGACGGCCGGCCCACCGGGGTCGGGGAATGGGCGAACCAGCAGACGACCGTCGGCGTCCACATCGAAGTAGCCTTCGCTCCAGCGCGGAACGTTGTAGAGCTCCCGGCCTTGTTCCGCGCCCCACTGATCGGTCATCGCGCCACCGTCCGCCACACTTGATAATGAACCACGGCACCCCGCCGCGCCGGCGGGGGCGATGATACTACCGGAACCCCCGGCCCGTCATGACGGGCTAGGCGGCGGCAACTCCGATGCGTAATATCGCCCGCCGTGGCCCC
>SKJZ01000031.1 GCA_007121755.1 Halorhodospira sp.
GATTCATCGGGATGGCGGCGAACTGGCCGCTGGCGCCGCCCTGCAGGAACAACACCTTGTAGTTCGACGGGATGCCCAGCAGTTCGCGCAGATCGGCCTCGGCCTGTTCGGCCACGGAGACGAACTCCTTTCCTCGGTGGCTCATCTCCATGATGGACATACCGGAGCCGCGCCAATCGACCATCTCGTCGGCGGCCCGGCGCAGCACCTCTTCAGGCAGCATCGCCGGACCGGCGCTGAAATTGTATACCCGCGTCATTCGGTAGTTTCCTCCTCTTCATCGTCGTCGGACGCATCGCCGAGCGCCTCGATACGCTCCACCCCCACCAAGCGTTCATCGTCGCCGAGGCTGATCAGTTTCACGCCCTGGGTGTTGCGCCCCACCCGCGAGACGTCGGCCGCCGGCGTGCGCACCAATGTCCCGTTGCGGGTAACCAACATGATCTCGTCGTCCTCGGCCACCTGAACGGCGCCGACCACATTACCGTTGCGCTCACCGGTGCGGATGGAGATCACGCCCTGTCCGCCGCGCCCGCGGCGCGGATACTCGTCGACCGGAGTACGATTGCCGTATCCGTGCTCGGTGGCCGACAGCACATCGCCCTCGCCGAGGATCAGCAGGGCGATGACCCGCTGCCCCTCCGCCAGCCGAATGCCGCGCACGCCACCAGCAGTCCGCCCCATCGGCCGGGCCTCGCTCTCGTGGAAGCGCATCGCCTTGCCCGCGTCGGAGATCAACATCACCTCGCGGTCGCCGTCGGTGATCTCGGCGTCGACCAGGGTATCGTCGCCACGCAGGTCGACCGCGATGATGCCGCTGGCCCGCGGGCGCGAGAAGTGCGAGAGCGGCGTCTTCTTCACCGTGCCGCTGCGGGTCGCCATAAAGACGAAGTGGTCGTCGTCAAACTCCCGCACCGGCACGACGGCGTTGATCCGCTCGTCGGGCTCCAGCGGCAGTAAGTTGACGATCGGCCGTCCGCGGGAGGCGCGCCCGCCCTGGGGCAGCTCGTAGACCTTGCGCCAGTAGCACTTGCCGGCGCTGGAGAAGCACAACAGGGTGTCGTGGGTATTGGCGATAAAGAGCTTGTCGATGAAGTCCTCTTCCTTCATTGACGTGGCGCTCTTGCCACGCCCGCCGCGCCGCTGCGCACGATAGCCGGTCACCGGCTGCGCCTTGGCGTAGCCCTGGTGGGAGAGGGTCACCACCATGTCCTCTTCGCTGATCAGATCCTCCAGCGAGAGTTCCGCCGTATCCTCCCGGATCTCGGTGCGCCGCACGTCGGCGTACGCCTCGCGGATCTGCTCCAGCTCCTCGCGGATCACCTCCATAAGCCGCTCGCCGCTGTCGAGGATCTCGATCAGCCCGGCAATGCGCTCGAGCAGCTCGCCGTACTCCTGGACGATCTTGTCTTGCTCCATGCCGGTAAGGCGGTGCAGGCGCAGATCGAGGATCGCTTGGGCTTGGGCCTCGGAGAGGCGGTAGCCACCGCCGTCCGTGACCCCGAGGCCGGGCTCCAGGCCATCGGGGCGGGAGGCTTCGGCGCCGGCGCGCCCCAGCATCTCGAGCACCACGCCGGCGCGCCACTCGCGGGCCACCAACTCCCGTTTCGCCTCCGCCGGGCCGGCGGACTGTTTGATCAGCGCGATCACCTCGTCGATGTTGGCCAGCGCCACCGCCAAGCCTTCGAGGACGTGCGCCCGTTCACGGGCCTTGCGCAACTGGTAGATGGTCCTCCGGGTCACCACCTCCCGGCGGTGGCGCAGGAAGGCGTCGAGAATCTGCTTCAGGTTCAGGGTCTGCGGCTGCCCCTGG
Source organism: Halorhodospira sp. (assembly GCA_007121755.1). Taxonomy (GTDB): domain Bacteria; phylum Pseudomonadota; class Gammaproteobacteria; order Nitrococcales; family Halorhodospiraceae; genus SKYL01. The sequence goes on from SKJZ01000031.1 coordinate 1,814, forward strand.
TGGAGGGCCACCATGTTGATGCCGAAGACCGTCTGCAACTGGGTGTGGCGGTAGAGGTTGTTCAAGATCACCTCACCGCACTCGCCGCGACGCAGCTCAATCACCACCCGGATACCGTCCTTGTCCGACTCGTCGCGCAGCTCGGAGATGCCCTCCAGCTTGCGCTCCTTGACCAACTCAGCGATCTTCTCGACCAGCCGCGCCTTGTTGACTTGGTACGGCAACTCGGTGACCACAATCCGCTCCCGGCCGCCGCCCATCTCCTCGAATTCGGCGCGGGCGCGCATCACCATCCGGCCGCGGCCGGTGCGGTAAGCCTGATGGATGCCGGCAGTGCCGAAAATGATGCCGCCGGTCGGCAGATCCGGCGCCGGGACATACTCCAACAGCGCCTCGACCGGCAGATCCTCATCGTCGATGAGGGCGATGCAGGCGTCCGCCACCTCGCCGAAATTGTGGGGCGGGATGTTGGTTGCCATGCCGACGGCGATACCGGAGCCGCCGTTCACCAGCAGATTGGGCACCTTGGTCGGCAACACCGCCGGCTCGCTCTCGGAGCCGTCGTAGTTGTCGACGAAGTCGACTGTCTCCTTGTCGATATCGGCCAGCAATTCGTGGGCGAGCCGCGCCATGCGCACCTCGGTGTACCGCATGGCGGCCGGCGAATCGCCGTCGATGGAGCCGAAGTTGCCCTGGCCGTCCACCAGGCGGTAGCGCATGCTGAAGCTCTGCGCGAGACGGACGATGGTGTCGTAGACGGCGGCATCGCCGTGCGGGTGGTACTTACCGATGACGTCACCGACCACGCGGGCCGACTTCTTGTACGGCTTGTTGTAGTCGTTCCCCAGCTCGCGCATGGCGTAGAGCACGCGCCGGTGGACCGGCTTGAGGCCGTCCCGGACATCGGGCAGAGCCCGGCCCACGATCACGCTCATGGCGTAATCGAGGTAGGACTTCCGCATCTCGTCTTCCAGGTTGATGGGGAGGATCTCTTTCGCGACGCTCGACATGCGGGGTCTCGCCCTCTCCTAAAGTCGTCGTTATCGGCTGCCGCGCGGGCGGACGTGCCGCCCCCGGGGCCGGGCGGCGCCGGATGTGTCGCGCCCCCTCCGGGCGCAACGTATAAGCGTATAATTTTACCATATTCGCTGTGCCGCTTGTTCCGCCGGACGGCCCGCCGGCGCCACCCCACCCGGAGTAAACTCTGCTAGGCTTCGGGCCGCATTCCGGCCACGGGACACGGTGGGGGCTCGCTCTTGGACTTGACCAACCAGTTGATCCTTTTCGGCGCCCTGCTGCTGCTCATCAGCATCATCGCCAGCGTCGTCTCGGATCGGCTGGGTGCGCCGCTGCTGTTGATCTTCCTCGGGATCGGCATGTTGCTAGGCGAAGAGGGGCCGTTCGGTGTCGTCTTCGACGACATCCAAGCGGCCCACCTGATCGGCAGCCTCGCTTTGGCGATCATTCTCTTCGACGGCGGCCTGCGCACCCACGCCACCACCTTCCGCGTGGCCCTGAAGCCAGCGGTCTCACTGGCCACTGCCGGGGTATTGATTACCGCCGGGATCACCGGCGTGGCAGCGACGTGGGTCTTCGACCTCCACTGGACCCAGGGGCTGCTCATCGGCGCCATCGTCGGCTCCACTGACGCCGCGGCGGTCTTCGGGTTGCTCCACTCACGGGGCCTGGAGTTGAAACAGCGGGTCGCCGCCACCCTGGAGATCGAGTCGGGGAGCAACGACCCGATGGCGATCTTTCTGACCATCTTTCTGGTCGAGACACTGCTGCGGCCGCCGGAGTTCTTCGGCGTGGCGGCCGTCCTCGAGTTCATTCAGCAGATGGGACTGGGCGCCGGCCTCGGCCTGGCCGGCGGCTACGTCGTGGCGTTGATTATCAACCGTATCACCCTGACCTCCGGGCTCTACCCGCTGCTCGCCCTCGGCGGGGGCCTGGGCGTCTTCGGCATGGCGGCGGTACTGGGCGGCAGCGGGTTTCTGGCGGTCTATCTGGCCGGGGTGGTAATCGGCAACCGGCGGCTCCAGGCGGCGCAGAACATCCGGCGCTTTCACGACGGCTTCGCCTGGCTGGCGCAAATCACCATGTTCGTAGTGCTGGGACTGCTGGTGGTCCCTTCGGAGCTGGTACCGGTCGCCCTTCAAGGGTTGGCGCTGGCCGCGGTCTTAATGCTGGTGGCCCGTCCAGCGGCGGTGCTGGCCTGCCTGCTGCCCTTCCGCTTTCCGTGGCGGGAACAACTCTTCATCTCCTGGGTGGGGCTGCGCGGTGCGGTCCCGATCATCCTCGCCCTCTTTCCGCTACTGGCCGGGGTGGAGAACGCCGCGCTCTACTTCAACGCCGCCTTCTTCGTCGTACTCATCTCGCTCCTGGTGCAAGGGTGGACTGTCGCCCCGGCGGCGCGACTGCTCGGCCTGGAAGTACCACCGGACGCCGGCGCCGTCCAACGGCAGGAGATCGACGTCCCCCACCAGACGGACTACACCTTCGTCACCTACCGGATCAGCAACGATTCGCCGGCCCGCTACAAACCGGTCTACACCCTGCCGCTACCCGAGACGGTGCAGGTTGCGGCACTCTTCCGCGACGGCGAGGCGCTACCCGGCACCCAACAGCGCATCCTCCAAGCCGGTGACTATATCTATCTATTGGCGCTGCCGAAACAGATCCCAAAGCTGGACCGCATCTTCGTCGCCCCGACGGGGCCGGCCTACCTGGAGGAGCAGCGCTTCTTCGGCGAGTTCACTCTCAACGGCGAGACCTTGCTCAGCGATGTGGCCAGCGCCTACGGCATCGCCCTACCCACCGGCGCGCGCGCTGGCGAGACCCTGGGCAACTACCTGCTGCGCATCTTTACTAACCGCGCCGTGGTGGGCGACCGGGTGCGCATCGACAACCTCCAGTTCACCGTGCGCGAGGTGGAAAGGGGCCGGATCACTTCCGTGGGCATGCGCATCGGGCGGTAACAAGCACGGGCCGGGCCGAGCGGTTGACTGAGACGCAACAACCAGTACCCTACTTCCACCCCAAGGTACCGGTACGTCTCCGTACCCGCACCGCGAACAGAACAGAGAGGCCATGTCCAGATTCTACTCGTTACGTGGTGACGGCCCTCGTCATCTGGTCAATGCAGCCGCGGCATTCAGCTATCTGCACAAGCGGTTCGGGACTACCGAGATCAATTGGAAAGCCAGCCGTTGGATCGCCGTCTATCCGTCACTCGGGCTTGCCTACAACCGAATCCAGAAAAATGCCAACACCTCCGCCATGGTTCTTCTGCGCGACCTTGAGCAGGGAGATATTGAACATCAACGAACAGCGAAGAAGACCACGTTAACGCTGTTCGACTTCGGCCCCCGCCGAAAGCACATCCCACAGGATCTGACGTACTTTGTAATCATCCGAAACCCGTATTCAAGAGTACTGTCCGCCTTCCTGAACAAATTCAAGCCCAACTCGAGAATCTCCAAGGAGCACGGGGCGTTCGACCATACCGCAGACGGCTTCAAGAAGTTTGTGTACTACCTGCGAGACGGCGGCAGGTCAGGGAATTCCCACTGGGATCTGCAGAAGAAACTGATGCTCCTGCCGCCGGATCAGTACGACCGAGTAATCCGGTTCGAGAACTTCCAAGAGGAGATGCTCGGCTTTCTGGAAAGCCGCGGGCTCGCGCCTCGGGCAGGCAGCCTAGAGGCCCTCTACCCCAGTGATCAAAATAAGAAGACCGACGCCACGAAAAAGATGGAGCGGTTCTATACGCGCGAGGTTGCCGACCTCGTGGCCGACCTATTCGCCGCCGATTTCGATACCCTTGGTTACGATCGAACCTTCCCGGGTACGCTTGAGGATTAAGTGAAGGGCACTGAGCTTCTCGGTCCAGCGTAAGCCCGGTACCATCTTCGAAGAACCCGTCCTGTTCCAGTACCGGTTGGCCGTTGATTCTTGGACAAGGAAGCATCCATTTGAGCTGTCTCCTGTCGCCGCTGCAACGGGCCGTCCACGATGGGATGCGCCACTGCGAACCCAATCTCACCGCCGTCGGCGCGGTCGGCGTTGTCGGCTTTCCGTTGTTCTTTGTGATCTGGGAGCACTGGTTTCCCCAGCCCTACGAGAACCTTTTGTTGCGGCTGGTCGGCGCCGCCCTCTGCGTGCCTCTGCTGCTTCACCGCCGCCTGCCCGAGGCGCTGCGGCCGCATCTACCGGCTTACTGGATGGTGGTGAGCCTCTACACGCTGCCCTTCTTCTTCACCTTTATGCTGTTGAAAAATGAGGTCTCGACCGTCTGGAGCATGTCGACGCTGGCGGGGGTATTCCTCCTCGTCATCCTGGTCCACAATTGGCTTCTGATCGCCCTGCTGTTCACCACCGGCACCGGACTGGCATGGGCGGCGTATGCGTTCACGGGCGGGGAGCCGAACCCGCTTCTGGTTGCCCGCTATTGGGAGCAGGCTCCCGTCTACCTCTTCGTCCTCGTCGCCGGTAGTATCTTCAATCTGAAGTCAGGGCTGATTCAGAAGGAGCGCATGGACGCCATGTTGGCCATCAGCCGCACCATCGCACACGAACTCCGCACGCCCCTGCTCGGGATCAGAAGCGGCATCGGCGGGCTGCAGCGCTACGTGCCCAGGCTGGTCGAGGGTTACGAGATCGCCCGCCGGCATGACGACACGCTGCCCGCGATCCGGCACGCCCACCTGCGGGCGCTCGGATCCGTGCTACAGCGCATGGACCGGGAGACCGACTACTCCATGGCCATGATCGACATGCTGCTCGTAAACGCGGCGCGGCATAAACTCGATCCGGGCGAGTTCACCTCCGTCCGTATCTCCACCTGCCTCGACACCGCGCTGGCGCGTTACCCGTTCCGCTCGCCGGTGGAGCGGGCCCGGGTGCGCCGCTCCGAATCGGAAGACTTCGCCTTCCGCGGCCCCGAGATCCTCGTTGTCCATGTCATCTTTAACTTACTGCGCAACGGGCTTTACGCCGTTGCCGAAGCGGGGCGCGGCGAAGTGACGCTGCGCACACGCCGAACGGAGCGCGGCGGGGAGCTGTCCGTACTGGATACGGGAACGGGGATTCCGCCGGAAACCCTGCCGCGGATCTACGACCGTTTCTACTCGTCCCGGACCGCCGAGACCGGCTCGGGGATCGGGTTGGCTTTTTGCCGCATGGTGATGGAGGGGATCGGCGGCTCGATCCACTGCCGGACCGAATACGGCGAGTTCACGGAATTTATACTGTACTTCCCGAGGATGGACCCATGAACGAACGGACAGCGCTTCCGGCCTACCGCTTTCCGACCACGGTGTTGTTCGTCGATGACGACACCAACTTCCTCGCCAACTTCAGCCTGGAGTTGGACGAGCGGATCGCCTTCCGCTTTTTCGACGCGCCGGGACCGGCGCTGCGCCATATCGAGGAGACGATGAGCCATGTGGCCGCGCATCGCCAATGGCTCCACTCCCAACGAGAGGCGATCGGTTGGCCGCTGCGCAACCACTGCCTCCGTCTCGATCTGGCCGCCATCGAAGAGGTGGCCACCAACCCCGACCGGTTCAAGGAGATACCCGTGGTGGTGGTCGACTACGCGATGCCGGAGATGGACGGGCTGACCTTCTGCCGACGCATCGGAAACCCGAATCTCAAGAAGATTCTAATCACCGGCGTCGGGGACGAGCGGCTCGCCGTGGCGGCCTTTAACGAGGGGTTGATCGACCGCTTTATCCTGAAGGGCGACCGCGACGCCGCGGCGCAGGTCAATACAGCGGTCACCGAACTCCAGCAGCAGTACTTCCGCGATGCCTCCCAGTTGGTGCATCGATCCCTGGAGGGAGAGGGGGTCCACTTTCTGCGCGACCCCGTCTTCGTTGAACACTTTCACCGTCTGAACGCCGATTACGACGTCGTCGAGTACTACTTCGTTGCGGAGCCCGACGGCTTTTTGCTCGTCACCGCACCGGGCGCGACCTACCGCCTAATCGTCCTGGACGACGAGCAGATGGACGCCCACTGGGAGATCGCCTGCGACCAGGAGGCCCCCCGCCGTCTTCTCGACGCCTTGAAGGCGCGCGCGAAGGTCCCGTACTTCTGGAGAAGCGGCGGGTACTACAGGGCGGCGGAGGCCGATTGGGAGCAGCACCTCTACCCGGCGACCCGCCTCAATGGAGTACGGACCTACTACCTCGCACTGATCGAGAATCCGCCGGCCTACAGCCAAATGGACTGGCATATCAGAAGCTACAACAACTTCCTTGAAGGCTTCGATGCCGAAACCTGTTTGCCCTTTGGCTGAGGCCGGCCCCTCCCGCCTACCCCGCTACCCCGCGCGGCGCCGCCGGTCGAAACAGCGGGAGAGGCGCCGGGTCGACGGCCATTCGGCCATCCCGACCTCATCCCGGATCGCCGCGCAGACCGCCACGACCCGCTCCAATTGCCTCATGGAAAGCCCGGCGTTCACCGACAGGCGGATCAACGAGCGCTTTGCCGGCGTCGCGGGGGCACAAAAAACCGACCCGAAGACCCCCCGCGCTTCCAGCGCATCCCGCAGCACGATCGTATTCGGCTCTGTCCCCGCTTCCAGCGCGATGATTTGCGCCTCTCCCTCGTGGACGTTGTAACCGAGCAGCCCCAGTTGCCCCCGGAGATAGGCGGTATTGCGGCGCAACCGCACGCGCCGCCACCCTTCGCTCCGAATGACCCTCAGAGTCGCCTCGAATCCCGCCACCTCGTGGGGCAGCAAGGTTGAGCTGAATATCGCCGGTCGTGAGGTGGACCGGAAGTAGTCGGCGAAACGCTCAGTACAGGTAATCAGCCCAGCCCTGCCGGCGAAGGCCTTGGCCAGGCTGGCGGTACGGAAGTGGACCCGATCGGTGAGGCCGAGCGCCGGCACCAACCCTTCACCGGTCTCGCCGTGGGTACCGAGAGAGTGGGACTCGTCGACGACCAATACACAGCCGTGCTCGTTACCGACACGGACGATCTCCTCGATCGGGGCGATGCTGCCGTCAGTGCTGTAGACCGAGTCGATCAAGACCACGCCGGGACCGTGGCGGCGGATCATCCGTTCGAGACACTCCACATCGTTGTGCCGGAACGGATACGGCGTTGCGCCCGATGATGCGATCCCCTCGTGCAACGACATGTGCGCGAACATATCCACGTACACTGGGACCGACTCGTCGGCAATAACCTGGATCAGACCGGTGTTCGCGCACCACCCGGACTGGCACAGGACGGTGGCGCCGCTGCCGAGCCACGCCGCTAAGCGGCGTTCGAGGGCAAGTTGGGGATTGTCGCCATGCAGAAAGACGCCGGACATCAACAGTCCGTTGCCTTCGCGGCGGACGGTCGCCGCCTGCGCCTCCAGGATCGCCTCATGGCCGGCGATGGAGAGGTAGTCATTACTCATCAGCACCACTGCGTCATCGCCGGGCGTACGCCCGCGCATGATATGGCCACCAGACCAGGTCTTCTCCACCCGTTCCCGGTAGTACCAATCGATGCGCCGCTTGAGAAATTCGGGCTCAGCAGCCCGATGCACGCGCCACTCGTTCCCGGTTCGCTGCTCTTGTCTTTCCATTGCGGTATCTCCTTGCATTGAATAAAAGACGCCGGGCCGCCGGAAAAACGGCGCCCGGCCACCATCATTCAACGCAATAAACCGCGAA
>SKJZ01000114.1 GCA_007121755.1 Halorhodospira sp.
GCTCCGCGAACAGGCCAAGCGGGCCGGACTGCCGCTTTCCCGTTTTCTCGCCGAACTGGTGAAGCGTGAGGCCCGCGAGAGTTCGCAGTGGCCGGAGGATTATTTCGAACAGGTCTTCGGCCGCTGGGAAGGTGAACCGTTGCGCAGGCCGCCGCAGGGCGATTTGCTTCGTGTTGGCAGAAAGAGACCCCGTATGGCTGCTACCTGACAATACCTTCCGAAAGGTTAGTAATGCCGATGCCGACATCCAGCGGCGCGGCGCCCTCGGGGAGGCGGGTCAGTACCTCGGCGTACCAACGGGAGGTGAGCCTGAGGATTGCGGTGTCGTATATGAGGCTTCGGATCATGGGGTTTTGATGGCGCGGATCGTGGATTGGCGTGTTCTGTACATCGGCGGTTGTAGTAGGATGCGCACCGGCGATTCCGGGAGGCAAGATGGAAATCAATCCGCTGATCGAGAAGATCGAAGATCTGCAGGGGCGTTTTGAAGCCCTGAGGGGGTATCTTTGACGAGCGCGGCAAACGTGAAGAGTTCGAAGAGGTCGAGCGCGAGCTGGAGCAGCCCGGCGTCTGGGAGGATCCCGAGCGCGCTCAACAACTGAACCGCGCCCGCGCCGCCCTGGAATCGACCCTGAGCGCGTTCGACCGGATCGCGGCGAGCCTGGAAGGGGCGCCCGACCTGGTCGAGATGGCCCGTGAGGAAGACGATCGGGCGACGCTGGACTCGGTGGCTGCCGATGTCGAGGAGGCGGCCGCTGAACTGGAGGCGCTGGAGTTCCGACGGATGTTCTCCGGCGAGATGGACGCCGCCAACGCCTTCCTCGATATCCAGGCCGGCTCCGGCGGCACCGAGGCCCAGGACTGGGCCGAGATGCTGCTGCGCATGTACCTGCGCTGGGCCGAACAGCGTGGGTTTACGACGGAGATCATTGAAGTGACCGCCGGCCAGGAGGCTGGCATCAAGAGCGCCGCCATCAAAGTAAGCGGCGAGTACGCCTTCGGCTGGCTGCGTACCGAGACCGGCGTCCACCGCTTGGTGCGCAAGTCCCCGTTCGACTCCGGGGGGCGGCGCCACACCTCCTTCGCTGCCGTTTTCGTCTCGCCTGAGATCGACGACTCGGTGGAGATCGAGATCGACCCGTCCGACCTGCGCATCGACGTCTTTCGCGCCTCCGGGGCGGGGGGGCAGCACGTCAATACTACCGAGTCGGCGGTGCGGATCACCCACGCCCCGTCCGGCATCGTTGTCCAGTGTCAGAACGACCGCTCTCAACACAAAAACCGGGCTACCGCGATGAACCAGCTCCGGGCGAAGCTCTACGAGTACGAGATGCAGCGCCGCCGCTCCGAAGCCGAGCAGGTGGAGGAGGGCAAGGCCGATATCGGCTGGGGCAGCCAGATCCGCTCCTACGTTCTGGACCAGTCGCGAATCAAGGATCTGCGCACCGGGGTCGAGGTCGGCAATACGCAGGCGGTCCTCGACGGCCATCTCGACCCATTCATCGAGGCGAGCTTGAAGGCGGGCGTGTAATTCATGGCTGAGACCGACGAAAACAAACTGATCGCCGAGCGCCGGCGCAAACTCGCCACGCTGCGCGCGGGCGGCAACGCCTTCCCCAACGACTTCCGGCGTAACGCGCTGGCGGCCGATCTCCACCGTGAGTACGGGGTCCTGGACGGCGAAGCGCTGGAAGCGCAGGGCGTCCGCGTACGAGTAGCAGGACGGATGATGGCTAAGCGGGTGATGGGCAAGGCGAGCTTCACCCACCTCCAGGACGCCTCCGGCCGCATCCAACTCTACCTCCGCCGCGACGACCTCCCCGAAGGGGCTTACCGCGAGTTCAAGACGTGGGACGTCGGCGACATCGTCGGCGCGTCGGGGACGCTCTTCCGGACGCAGAAGGGCGAGCTCTCCGTGATGTGCGACGAGGTCCGGCTGCTGACCAAGTCGTTGCGGCCGCTCCCCGAAAAGTGGCACGGGCTCGCGGACGCCGAGATGCGCTACCGGCAGCGGTACGTCGATCTGATCGTCAACGAGGAGAGCCGTGAGATCTTCCGGCTGCGTACCCGCATCGTCGGCGCTATCCGGCGCTACCTCGACGGCGCCGGCTTTATGGAGGTCGAGACCCCGATGATGCAGCCGATCCCCGGCGGCGCGGCTGCCCGGCCCTTCGTCACCCACCACAACGCCTTGGGCATCGACCTCTTCCTGCGTATTGCGCCGGAACTCTATCTCAAGCGTTTGGTGGTCGGCGGTTTCGACCGGGTCTACGAGATCAACCGCAACTTCCGCAACGAAGGGGTCTCGGCCCGTCACAACCCCGAGTTCACGATGCTGGAGTTCTATCAGGCGTACGCCGATCACAACGACCTGATGGACCTGACCGAGGATCTGCTGCGCCATCTGGCCCGCGAAACCTTGGGGCGAGAGAGCGTGGAGTGGGGCGGCCAGACCTTCGATCTCGGCTCAAGATTCGAGCGTATCTCATTGAAAGATGCCGTTATTCGCTTCAATCCTGAACTGAATTCTGAAGTGTTGGGCGAGCGGAATGCCGCCGCCGCCGCCGCCGAGGCCCGCGGTATCGAAATAGAGTCCGGCGACGGGCTGGGCAAGATCCTGGCGGCGCTCTTTGAGGAGACCGCCGAGCACCGGCTCCAGGGGCCGGTCTTCGTTACCGACTATCCGAAGGAGGTCTCGCCCCTGGCCCGCCCGCGGGATGATGATCCGTTCTTCACCGAGCGCTTCGAGTTGATCGTCGGCGGCCGGGAGATTGCCAACGGGTTCTCGGAATTGAATGATGCCGAGGACCAGGCGGAGCGCTTCCGCGCCCAGGCGGCTGAGCGCGCCGCTGGCGACGATGAGGCGATGCACTACGACGCCGACTTTATCCGTGCCCTGGAGTACGGGCTGCCGCCGACGGCGGGAGAGGGTATCGGCATCGACCGCTTGGTGATGTTCTTTGCGGGTTGCGACTCCATCCGCGACGTGTTGCTCTTCCCCGCCATGCGCCCCGAATCCGGTTGATCGGATCACCGTGATTGAATAGACTTTTCGCCTGCAGGTTTTGATACAAGTAATTGGGAGTTCGCGTGGCGATAATCCGGTATCAGTGCAGGTCGCACGAAGCTGCGGGTTGGCGGACCGGATGGAATAATAATGCTGTCGCCTCCCGGCTCCCGGGAGCGAGGGAGGGAGAGTGACCCATTGGCCCGAATCCACGGTGGTCCGCGTGGACCCCGACATTGCCGATCTGATACCGCGCTACCTCGATAACCGGCGGCAGGATATCGGGGATCTTCGCGCGGCGGTAACGGCCCGTGATCTCGCGACGATACGCAGCATCGCCCACCAATTGCGCGGTAGCGGCGGCGGCTACGGGTTGGATGCCATCTCCGATTTCGGTAACAAGCTGGGCGAGGCGGCCCGCGCCGCCGATCTCGCCTCGGTATCGGTGTGGATCGACGAATTGGAGCGCTACGTTACGCAAGTAGAAGTAGTGCCATGGGACTCCCCATCGTAGGCTTGCGCCGGCGGAGTGGGGCGGGGTACACGGTTCGCTCCACTGCGGATAGGAACCGGACGGCCGGGTGATCCATGAAGATACTGATTGTCGACGACAACCCCGACGAGTTGGTCCTGGCGCAGCGGCTGCTTTCCAAGGAGGGGTTCAGCGATGTTCAGTGCGCGCAATCGGCCATCGAGGCCTATGCGGTGCTGGGGATCGACAGCGCGCATACGTCCGGTTCCGACATCGATGTGGTCCTGCTCGATATCCACATGCCGGTGGAGGACGGGATCGCCGCTTGCCGGAGGATCAAAGCCGATCCGCGCCTGCCCGATCTGGCGGTAATCATGGTGACGGCGGATACCGGGGGCGGGGAGGTTCTCCCGTCGGCGTTCGCGGCGGGCGCCATGGACTATATCACTAAGCCGTACAGCCGGCAGGAGTTGCCGGTCCGGGTCCGTTCGGCGGAGCGCCTGGTGTCGAGTCTGCGCGCGCTGCGGAAGAGCGAGGGGCATCTGCGGCAGATCACCTCGGCCCTCGGCGAAGGGCTCTTCGTCATGGACGAAAAGGGCCGCCTCACCTTTATGAATCCCGAAGCGGAGCGCCTTTTAGGGTGGCGCGAGGACGAACTGAAAGGCGAGCCGGCCCACGACGCCATCCACTACCTCTATCCCGACGGGGCGCCCTATCCGGCCGAGCGTTGTCCGGTGCTCGCGGTAACCAGCCGCGGGGATGTCTACCGGACCGAGGACGACATTTTTGTGCGCCGTGATGGTTCGTTCCTGTCGGTGGCCTATGTCGCCACCCCGCTGCTCGACGACGAGGGGCAGCTCGCGGGGGTGGTGACGGCGTTTCAAGACATCACCGAACGCAAAAAGATGGAGGCCGAACTACGCTTCGCCGCGAAGCTGGTCGATGCCAGCGCCAACGGCATCATGGCGACCGATCCGGACGGGACCATCCGGATGGTCAATCCGGCGTTCACCCGTATCACCGGTTACACCTTGAAAGAGGTGCAAGGCAAGAAGCCGAACATCCTCCACTCGGGCAGGCACGGCCGCGAGTTCTACCAGGAGATGTGGCACGCGCTGTTGACGCATGGCCACTGGCGGGGCGAGGTCTGGAACCGGCGCAAAGACCGCACGATCTATCCGGAGTGGCTCAGTATCAGCGCCATCTACGACCAGGACGGGCGCGTCGAGCGCTACATGGCCGTCTTCCTCGATATCACTGAACACAAGGAGATCGAGGCCCGGCTCAAGCACATGGCCAACCACGACTCTCTCACCGGCCTGCCCAATCGCCTGCTGCTCGCCGACCGCCTGACCCAGGCGTTGACCCACGCCCGGCGCGGACGGCACGCCGTGGCGCTGCTGTTCATCGATCTGGACGGGTTCAAGCCGATCAACGATGAGTTGGGCCACGACGCCGGCGATTGGGTGCTCAAGGAGATCGCGGACCGATTGACCCACTGCGTGCGCGCTTCGGATACTGTCAGCCGGATGGGAGGGGACGAGTTCGTGATCCTCCTCGACGAGATCCAAGGGGGGGCGGGACGGAAGGCGGCGACCGCGGTCGCGGAGAAGGTCCTCGAAGCGGTGCCGCAACCGGTCAGGGTGGAGGGGCAGACGGTCCGGGTCGGCGCGAGCATCGGCATCGCGCTCTATCCCGAGCACGGCCGCACTCCCGATGCCCTCATCACGGCCGCGGATACCGCCATGTACAAGGCCAAGGAGGCCGGGCGCATGCAGTACTGCTTTTGCGAAGACGCGAGACGGACGAATAGGGAGTGAGCGATGGTTTCCACCACGGAGGGGGCGGTGTGGGTTGAAGAGCGGGGAGACGCCGAAGCCTTCCTCGCCAATCTCGACGCTGCCGCGGCGTCGGGGGCCCGTGCCCTCATGCTGCTGGCCTGTGACGGCAATGAATTGACGCCGGAACAGGTCGACGCCCGGTTGCAGTCTCTCACGCCGCCGGTTTTCGGCGGCGTCTTCCCCGGCATCGTCCACGGTGGCCGGCGTTTGAGTCGTGGCAGTCTGATCGTCGGTCTCGATACGCCGGCGTGCGTGCGGGAAGTCACCGGGCTCGGCGAACCCGATACTGACTTCGTGAACCGTTTGGATGAGATTGCCGGAGACCTGCGTGGCGCCGCCACCATGATGGTCCTAGTCGACGGCCTGGCGCCGCGGATCGCCTCCTTTCTATACGGGGTTTACGATCACTTCGGGCCGGAACCGGCTTACCTCGGGGGTGGCGCCGGCTCCCTCGGGTTGACGCGCAAACCCTGTATCTTCTCCAACCGCGGGCTCCTCGAGGACTGCGCTCAACTCGTCTCGCTGCCACTGCCGGCTGTGGTGGGGGTCGAGCACGGTTGGCGGATCTACGCCGGCCCCTTTCTGGTCACTGAGGCGAGGGACAATGTGATCCGTTCGCTCGATTTCCGTCCGGCACTGGAGGTCTACCGGGAGGTGGTGGAGGCGTACAGCGGTGAGTCGATCGGCGAGGATAACTTCTTCGATGTCGCCAAGGGATTCCCGTTCGGCCTGGAAAAGCCCGATGGAGAAGTCGTGGTGCGCGATCCGGTCTGTTGCAACGGCACCGATTTGGTGTGTGTCGGCGAGGTGCCGGAGAACTTCATGGTCCACCTGCTGAAAGGGTCTCCCCGGGGGCTGATCGGGGCTGCCGGTGATGCGGCGCGGAAGGTCGGACGCACCCTGAGCGAACGGCGGGCCCACGGTCCAGTGCTGCTGTTCGATTGCGTCAGCCGCGTGCTCTTCCTCGGGGAACGGTTCGATGAAGAGATCGCCACCGTGGGTCCGGAACTGCCAGGGGATCTTCCGTTGGTGGGGGCCCTCACCTTGGGCGAGATCGCCGACGACCGGGGCGAGTGCCTGGAGTTCTTCAATAAGACCCTGGTCCTCGCTTCGCTGATGGAGCCGTAGAGAGATGGCCGCCGATCAGCTCAGCCTGCTATCCACGCAGTACGCATTGGCGATGCTGATCGGGCAGGATCTCGAACTCGAGACCATGCTACGCCGTTTTCTTCCCCCGGCGTTGAAGCACCTCCACTGCCGCGGTGGGCATGTGTGGCTCTGCAATGTCGGCGAGGAGGGGGGCGCCCGCTGCAGCCTCCGCTATAGCTATCCGCGGGTCGAGGGGAATATCGGCCGCTTGTATCCGGAGGTGGCGGAGGAGGTCCGCCGGCTGTCCGCGGAGGGTTGGGAAAACGGCGACCGTTGGCGGGAGATCCGGCTTGAGGATTCCAACTTCTATCTGCTCCGCCTGGGGCGGAGCGGGCTGCTCGGCCTGCAACGCGTCCAGCCCTTTTCCGCGACAGAGTTGTTGGCGCTGCAGCCCATCCTGCCACGCCTGGAAACGGCGTGCCGCGCGTGCCTTCAGTACGGCGAAGTGGAGCGCATACGCCGCTTGGCGGAGTCGGCGAACCGCGCCAAGAGTGAGTTCCTGGCCAATATCAGCCACGAGATCCGCACCCCGATGAACGCCATTGTCGGTATGGCCGACCTGCTCTCCGATTCGGCGCGGACCGAACGGGAACGGGCGTATACTGAGACGCTGCGCCGCGCTGCGGGGGCGCTGTTGGGATTGATGGACAACGTGCTCGAGCTGGCGCGGCTGGAGTCCGGTCGGGCCGATCTTGAAGAGAGCGTCTTCGATCTCCCGGAGTTGCTACGGGATGTGGCGACAACGATGGAACCGCGGGCGAAAGAGAAAGGCCTGCGGTTGACAGAGCGGATCGGTTCCGGCGTTCCCCGGACGGTACGGGGTGATCGGCAGCGGTTGCGGCAGGTTCTCGTCCACTTGGTCGGGAACGCGGTCAAGTTCACCGATCATGGGGAGATCACCGTGACGGTTACCACCGTTTCGGCTGCCGAGCCGGGCACGGAGGTCGTATTCGAGGTGACCGACACCGGCATCGGTATTGCTCCCGAGGAGCAACAGGCCATCTTCGACGCCTTTGCCCAGGCCGACGCCTCATTCACTCGCCGCCACGGCGGGGCCGGGGTCGGGTTGGCCCTTTGCCGCCATTTCGTCGCCGCGATGGGCGGCGAGATCCATTTGACCAGCGAGCCCAGCGCCGGCAGCGTTTTTCGGTTCACGGCGCGGCTGCCGCGCTCGTCGCCGGCCGAATAGCCTCAATAGCGTGGGGCTTCCCCGTTGATGCCAAAGGGCCGACTGGTATAGACTTAAGAACTATCAGTTCTGTTGATAAGAATAACTAGTTCTTAGGATAACACTAAGTGTTGGCTTTGTATCGTGCCTCGATCGACTCGGGGCATCCATGAAGGTTCTGATCGTCGACGACAACCCGGATGAGCGGTTGCTTGCTTGCCGTCTGTTGGCCCGTTCCGGCTTCCGCGACGTCCACTGTGTGGCTGAGGCCCGCGAGGCTTACGCCGCTATCGGCATCGGGGAGCGGGCCGACGCCGGCGGCACATTCGACGCCGGTATCGTCCTGCTCGATGTTCACATGCCCGACGAGGACGGTATCACGGTTTGCCGCCGCATCAAGTCCGATCCACGGGGCGCCGATCTCGCCGTCATTATGATTACCGTCGACCGGGCGCCCGGTACGGTTGCCGAGGCCTTCGCGGCCGGGGCGATGGACTACATCACGAAGCCGTTCGACGGGCATGAACTCCTCCTGCGCGTCCGGTCAGCGGAGCGGCTGGTCAGCTCGATGCGCGCCCTGCGCAGCGAGCGCGATATGGTTTCGGCCATCCTCAATGTCTCGGGGGCGCTGATGGTGGTGCTCGACGAGGACGGCCGCATCGTCCGCTTCAATAAGACCTGCGAGCGGCTGACCGGGTACTCGGCGGCCGATGTGCGGGGATGGCGGGTGTGGGATCTGCTCCTGATCGATGAAGAGGTGGCGGAGGTCAAGGCGGTCTTTGCCGAATTGCAGGCGGGGCGCTTCCCGAACGAGCACGAAAACCATTGGGTTGCGCGCGACGGCAGCCGGCGGCTTATCGCCTGGTCGAATACTGCGGTAACCGATGACGACCAACGGGTGCGCCTGGTTATCGCCACCGGGATCGACGTCACCCGGCAACGGGAAATGGAGGCCGATCTGCGTTTTTCGGCCAGGTTGGTCGAGGCGAGCGCCAACGGCATCATGGCGACCGACCCCGACGGTGTTATCCGGATGGTCAACCCGGCCTTCACCCGCATTACCGGTTATACGGCGAAGGAGGTGCGGGGCAAGACGCCGGGCATCCTCCAGTCGGGACACCACAATCCCGAGTTCTACGCCGCGATGTGGCGGCGGCTCAAGGAGAAAGGGGAGTGGCACGGTGAGGTCTGGAATCGGCGCAAGGACGGCACCGTCTACCCCGAGTGGCTTGCCATCAGCGCCATTTACGACGATAAGGGACGGGTGGAGCGCTACATGGCGGTCTTCCTCGATATCACTGAGCACAAGGAGGTGGAGGCGCGACTGAAGTATATGGCCGGCCACGACCCGCTCACCGGCCTGCCCAACCGGCAACTCTTCGACGACCGGCTGGAGCACGCCCTGGCCCACGCCCGCCGGGACGGCCACGGGCTGGCCGTGCTCTTCCTCGACCTCGACGGCTTCAAGCCGATCAACGACGAGATGGGCCACCACGCCGGCGATCAGGTGCTGCGCGAGGTGGCGGCGCGGCTGGAGCGCCTGGTGCGGACCTCGGACACGGTGGCGCGGATGGGTGGTGACGAGTTCGTCGTCCTGGTGGATGAAATCACGGAGGAGGACGGCAAGAAGGCTGCCGCCAAGGTGGCGGAGAAGGTGCTTGCCCAGCTGCCCGAGCCGATCATCGTCAACGAACGGACGGTACTGGTGGGCACTAGCATCGGTATCGCCCTCTATCCGGAACACGGCACCGCACCGGATGCGCTGGTCAGCGCCGCCGATACCGCCATGTACCA
>SKJZ01000255.1 GCA_007121755.1 Halorhodospira sp.
CGTAACGACATGGCGTTTCTACTCTACCGTCTTCAGGGCCTCGACCATGTCGAGGCGGTGGAGCCGCCGGGCGACGAGGATCAGCGACAGCGCCGAGGCCAGCACCACCCCCGCCGCCGAGAAGGCGTAGGTCTGGTGGGTGATGACGAACGGGATGCGGAACAGATCCATGCTCATCGCCTCATTCAGCAGTAAGGCGAATCCGGTGCCCACCAGCCAGCCCACGGGGATCGCCACGAGGGTGAGGACCGCGATCTCGCCGATCAGTATCCACGCCACCTCCGCCCGGGTGAAGCCCAACACACGGAGCGTCGCCAGTTCCCTGGCCCGTTCGGCGAAGGCGATGCGGGCGTTGTTGTAGACCACCGCGAAGGTGATGGAGCCGGCGAGCAGAAGCAGGATACCCATAAAGATCAACACCGTGTCCTCGATGTAGTCGCGGAAGTTGCCCTCGGCCTCGGCGATCAGGCCGATGCCGGCGATCCGCGGGGTCTCCCACAGTCGGTCGAATAAAGCCTGTTCCTCGCTCCGCTCGGTGAGCAGCCAGGCGCCGGAGACGGCTGGCCCCTCCCGCATCAGCCGGTTCAACGCGCGCCGCTCCATATAGGCGCTGACCCCGATGGGTTCGTCCACGGTGGCCGCCAAGGGCGCCATCACCGTACGCCGGTGGCCCTCCATAATCTCCATCTCCAAGTGGTCGCCGGGCGCCACCCCCAGATGGTCGGCTAGGTAGCCGGTAAGGAGCAGCCCCCCGGCGGGGGCCGCCACCGGCCGGTGGTCGGCGTCGATGAGGCCGCGCAGGCGCGGGGCCGCATCGAGCCCGAGGACCGCGGTGCGGTACTCCCGCCGCTCGTGGACCAAGCGGACCGGCACGGTACGGTACGTCTCCACGTGGTGGACCCCCGGCAGGGCCCGCAGCTCCGCCGCCGCCCGCTCCGAAGTCGGTTCGGTGAAGGTCAAGTGGACGTCCATCTTCTGGACCAGCCGGTACTGGATATCGAGCAGGTGATCCACGGCGTTGAACTGGTAGCTGCCCAACAGCAGCAGCCCCCCGGAGAGGGCGATGCCCAGCAGCGACAGCGAGGCCTTGAAGCGGTGGCGGGAGAGGTTGCGGGCGATCATTCGGCTCGGTT
The DNA here is from genome assembly GCA_007121755.1 of Halorhodospira sp. Classification (GTDB taxonomy): domain Bacteria; phylum Pseudomonadota; class Gammaproteobacteria; order Nitrococcales; family Halorhodospiraceae; genus SKYL01. Next base: position 1,134 of record SKJZ01000255.1, read on the forward strand.
GATCGAGCAGCCGCCCCCAGCGGGAGCGCTCCAGCCACCCCTGGCGGAAGGTCTCCGGGGCCGGTGGCCGCATGGCCTGGGCCGGCGGCAGGCGGACCGCGTTGTATACGGCCCGGAAGGTGCCCAGCAGCGCGGCGCCGGCGGCCACCGCCACGCCCAAGGCCATCACCCGGGGCTGGAGCCGGAAGCTCATCTCCGGGAAGCGGAAGTACTCGGCGTAGACCGCCGCCAGCCCCTCCGCCGCCCACGCCCCGAAGCCGATGCCGAGGGCGCAGCCCGCCGCCACGATGCCGCCGGTGAGCAGGCCGTAGTGGACGGCCAGGTCGCGGTTGCCGTAGCCGAACGCCTTGAGGACCGCCACCTGCTGGCGCTGGGTGCGGATGATCCGCCCCATCACTACGTTCAGGAGGAACGCCGCCACCCCGAGGAAAATGGCCGGCAACACCGTGGCCATCACCCGCAACTGATCCAACTCCTCGGAGAGGAAGCGGTGGGAGATCTGGTCGTCGCGACTGTAAGCGCCGATGCTGCCGTAGGGCTCCAGTACCGCATCCACGGCGTCGATGACCGTGGGTGCGTCGGCACCGGCTTGCAGCGTGATCACCACGCTGTTGAAGGCGCCGTCCATGTTGTAGGCGTGGGCCAGGGCGCGCCGGTTCATCCACAGTACGCCGTACCGCTCGTAGTCCGGCAGGAGGTCGGCGGGACCCAACTGGTAGATGAACTCCGGCGACAGCACCACGCCGCTGACGGTCAAGGTCTCCAGGCGGCCGTAGACGATGGCCCGCAGGCGATCCCCGGCCCGCAAGCCGTGTGCCTCGGCGAACGGCTCGCTGACCGCCACCTGGTCGGCGCGCCCCGGTTCGGGCAGGCGGCCCTCCCGCAGGTAGAGCCGGTGGAGGTGGGGTTGGCGGCCGTCGGGAATGGAGAGCAGCAGTCCACGCACCGGGTCACCGAAACCCGGGACCTCCAACCGCACCGGGGCCTGCACCCGCGTCTCCACCTGGTTGACGCCGGGGATCTCCCGCAGCCGCTCCGCCACCCCCTCCGGGGCCCGCCGCAGCTCGGCGAAGACGTGGCCGAAGTGGTGATCCTGGTAGAACCGCGTCTGGGAGAGCTGGATCGCATCGAGGGTGGTTACCGCCAGGATCAGCACCATGACCCCGGAGCCGATGACCACGGCGATGGCCGCCGCCTGTCCCTTGAGGGTGGCTAGGTCGCGCAACAGCTTGCGGTGGAGGGTGCGCATCCGGCCGTCTCACCAGTGAAGTTCGGCGGGGGAGACGCGCCGTTGGTTGACCTCCACTTGGGCCACACGCCCGTCACTGAGGTGGATGACGCGGTCGGCCATCCCGCCGATCACTGCGTTGTGGGTGATGACCGCGGTGGTGGTGCCCAACTCCCGGTTGATCCGCTCGATGGCGGCCAAGACCTGGACCCCGGTCTTGGAGTCCAGGGCGCCGGTGGGCTCATCGCAGAGGAGGACCGCGGGCCGTTTAGCGATAGCGCGGGCGATGGCCACCCGCTGCTGCTCGCCGCCCGAGAGCTGGGACGGGAAGTGGTCGAGGCGGCCCTCTAAACCCACCAGCGCCAGCGCCTCCTCGGGGGGCATCGGGTCGCGTGCGATCTCGGTGACCACCGCCACGTTCTCCCGGGCGGTGAGGCTGGAGATCAGGTTGTAGAACTGAAAGACGAAGCCCACGTGGTCGCGGCGGTAGGCGGTCAAGGTCTGGTCGTCGGCCCGCACCAGATCCTGCCCGCCGTACCGCACCGACCCGCCGGTGGCACTGTCGAGGCCGCCCAGGATATTGAGCAGGGTCGACTTGCCGGAGCCGGAAGCCCCCAGCATCACCGTCAGCTCGCCGGCGTACAACTCCAGATCGATGCCGCGCAGGGCGTGGATCTCCATCTCGCCCATGCGGTAGACCTTGGTCACCCCCTCGGCGTGGAAGACGACCCGCCCCTCCGCGGGCGGCCCGGTGTCGGCCGGTGCGTCTACCAAGTCCCGGTGTTCTCCATGGAGGCCCACGGCTCCTCCGGTAACAGCGGATCGCCCGCCTGCAACAACTCGATGGAGATCCCGTCCGGTGAGCGGATGAAGGCCATGTGGCCGTCCCGCGGCGGGCGGTTGATGGTGACCCCCGCATCCATCAGCTTCCGGCACAGGTCGTAGATGTTCTCCACCCGGTAGGCCAAGTGGCCGAAGTTCCGTCCGCCGGTGTACGTCTCCGGATCCCAGTTCCAGGTCAGTTCGAGCATCGGCGCCTTATCGCGGTGCGCTCGCTCCACGTCGTCCGGCGCCGCCAGAAAGACCAGCGTGAACCGCCCCTTCTCGTTGTCGTAACGGCGGACCTCCACGAGGCCCAAACGGTTGCAGTAGAAGTCCAGCGAGGCGTCGAGATCGGTGACGCGGACCATGGTGTGCAGGTATTGCATGGGAGCATCTCCCCGGGTTTGCTGATGAAAAACAGTATGGCATTGCAGGGGGGGCGGGCGGCTACTACTTCATGGCGGGATACAGCGGGAAGTTGGGTTGCCGGGGTTGCTAACGTTACGGAAAGGATTGCCGGGGCGTGGTTCCTGCCGGGCTCACCGGACGCGCCCTTCGGGTTCCCTGCGCTTCTCGGCCGATCAGGAGCGCGCGCAAAAACTCGCGTCGCTGGCGCGCCGCTCAGACAGCTTGCGCGCTCTCCGCTTCGCGGAGTCCTGATCGCCCTGCGATGCTCGGCGCGTCCGGAGGCCGCCCGGCAGGAACCCCGCCCCGGCAATCCTTTCCGTAACGTTAGTGCATTGCTGTGCCGGATTGGTGGGGCTTTCGGTCAATGGGCTACGAAAAGGCTACCTCGAAACCGCCAGGCCAAACGGGGCTGCTCCGCGTGCCCTCGCCGAAACTTCCGCTCTCAGGGTCCGGGGGGCGAAGTCCAGTGTTGCTATTGTTGTTAGCGCGGTGCGAACACTGGCTACTGGATCCAACGGTAACCACCTCACCATGCAGAGCGCTCCGAGTCGCTGCAGATCGCGGAGGTTGCCCGTCAGTGCATGCCGGTTCAACGTCCGCTCGAGCTCTGCCGACCAGGGCGCGTTCGCCAGCAGGTTGTCACGTTGCCAAAGCTCGCGCTTGCGGCGACCGAACAGCGCGCTCTTGGAGAGTGATCGGAGCGAGCCCACCGCAAGGCGCGGTGACAACCTTCTTCTCTTGTCCACACGGATAGCAAAGAAGTCATTGCTGTAAAGCCCAGTGCCATTCTTGCATTGCAGAATAAATGGGTTGTGGCCAGGCTACGCGCCAGTATCAATGCCAACCGGCACCGAGACCAGATTTTCGACCTCAGAATAGATATCGATATCTTGGTCAGGCGCATCGATGCTCACCACCAAGCTGTAACGTACGGGCTTTTGCCAGCGTCCTCGGGCGGTGCGGTATTTCCACCACCCTCCCACCGGATAGACGGCGATGGTATTCATGTCCGCCAAGTCGGCCGCCGAGCCTGTCCACGTATCGGAGTGCAATGAACCACGTGTGCGCAACTGCGGCCCGAGTCGCCAACCGTCAGCATCTCCTTCCGGACCGTCGTACTCCTCCGCCTCGGCAAGGGCGTTGATGGAAGCCCTGAAGTTCTCGAGCGACTGGCCCGGGCGAATCACCTCGAATCGGAGGCCGTGGGACTGGTAGCTGTACCGGCGCCGGTAACCTCGTCGTCCCGGGTTCGGTTCAATAAAGTAAGAGAGGGTCACCCGCAGCTTCAGCTCCAATTCCGGCGGGAGTTGACGCAATATCTCCTCCGGCCAGGGCAGCTGATAGAGCTGCATTTGGTACAGCTTGGGGTCGGTGGAGTTTTTAGCGTCGGGTGCACGGCTAAACGGCTGGAGCGAATCCTGGGCGATGAGGGTGAGCGCGTTATCGGCACTGTATCTTGCGCGCTCCAGGTCAGGGACCCCGAACCCCACTGTCCTGAGCGCCACCTGCTTCGCGACCCTGGGGCTATGTTGCTCGTGGAGCATTCCAAAGCGCGCCAGCATTCGCGGGGTCCATTCGGCCGAATGGACCAGCAATGCGCGGATGGTTTCCGGCCAGTAGCCCGGGTAATCGACCATCAGTTGCGCGGCCTGCCCGGATATCAGGGCGCACGCCGCGCTGGTATCGGCCGTTGTTTCGAACAGTTGGCCCTCGGTTCGGCCCGAGGTCGTAAGCAAAGAGACGACGTCGGCATTGGTCACCTCATCCTGAGCCGGCGAGAGAAGTCGGTTGCCCCCTTCTGCCACGACATCCGGCCTATAGGGCGCGTGCTTCCGCCAGCGCCAATTGACTGACGAACACGAGGCCGGTGCGACATCGCCGGCGTGCGCCAGGGGTGACCACCCGTCAAATGTGGGATCATCGTTGGTGGTCTTCTCGGTAAAGGCGCCCACAGTTAGTGCATTCCACGATTGGGCGGGGTCTTCGATCTCCGAGAGGCAGGCCTGATCCCAGCAGTCCATCAGTGGAGAGACATGCCGATTGTTGCCTGCGGAGATCACGAAAAGGCGATGGATCCCGTCCTCCATTCCGGAAGAAAACTGGTCAATCTCCGCAGACCATGACGACGGCTGGCCCCCCTCCCGCTCGGGATCGGCGGTGACCCCGAGAGAATAGACCCGCCTCCAGTCCGACCGCTTGGCATCCATCTTCTCCGCGGTGTCGACCGTAATGGCACCGTACAATTCGGGATCGTTTTGGCCGGTAGGCGGCAGGATTCGTCCCGACTCGATGCGGTGGTTCAGAACAAGTGGCTCATCACTCATCAGGGCATGGTGAAGGTCTCCGAAAGCGGCCAAGCCTGCCTGCAGTGAGCCATGATCGTTATAGGAGCCGAACGGACTGGCCTGATCGTAAGCGTCATAGAGCGGCCAGTCCGGATGCCATCGCTCGGCGAGTTCCTCCCCGGAGACGCGCCGCAACAGACCGTGATGATAGTTGACCCCACCATCCAAGACCGCCACCGCAGCGGTTGCGCCGTCCTGGATCTGAATCCGCTGGTTCAAGTCGTCCAGCCACTGCTGCTGCTCTTTCGGTGCACATTCGAGCAAGACGTTGGGAGTATCCTTGGCCCGGCGTAGTTCTTCCAGATTGGCGATCAGCTCCGGCGCTCGTTCCAACTGGCTGGCTGACGCTTTGATCAACACGACGGTGCTGTCGAAGAAATCAAGGGCGGTGTTGGCGAGCCGCGCGCCGATCCTTTCGGCCAACTGGTCGGCAATCTCACGGGGGATCTCGTCATCTGGTCGATTCTTTAGCCAGAGCTCCCACCACACCTCCTGTCCAGGATCGCCAGGAAACAGTGCCGGGTCATCCGTCCAGAAGGCACGCAGGTCCGCCAGCTTCACCTCGACGATGCTGTTGATTAGGATGTGGTTTCTCGGTCCGCCCCGGCCATCTTTGTCCGGATCCAGATACTGCTCCAGCTTCCGCAAGAAAACCTGCCGGCGCGGTTCCGGAATGAACACCACGGCTCTCTCTTGCCCTTCCAGCTTCTGGCAGGCGTACAGCTTGAAATCCCGAACGGTGTCGAGGCTGTCGAGTGGCAATTCGCAATCGGGTGCGCCGATGATTTCGACGTAGACGCCAGCGTCCTCCGTAATAGGGGGAGGCGCGTGCTCTCGTCGTGCCTCATACTGATCAAGCAGGCGTGAGTATTGGTCGACAAGGGAGCCCCCGTGTGCGGCCCGGTCGCGCGCGGGAACTTCGGGATTTGGAGGCCGTCGACGGGACTGGAATCGCTCGTCAGCCGAAAATCCTTCGATGAGTAGATGCGGTTTCCGTTCCGGCATTAGACCTAACCACTATTGGTTTCCTAATTTGCGGTACTCAAGCGCTTTCACGATCATCGAAGTTGTGATTGTTGCGTCATGGTACAGCACCGCCTCCTTCGCCGCATCCTCGCAGGCGCGGGTGACCTCGGCTGAACTGAGCCCATCGGCGACCCGGGTGATCTCATCCCATGCCAAGCCATCCGCATTGAACATCGCCAGGCGGTTCTCCACCAGCAGCCTGACCTGCTCCGCTCCCGGCTTGTCGAACCGTACGATATCGTCGAACCGGCGGTATAGCGCTTTGTCGAGGAGTTCCGGATGATTGGTTGCGGCAACGATAACGCTCTCGGAGGCGTCCTGCTCAACGAAAAGCAGAAACGAATTCAGAACCCGGCGAATCTCACCTACGTCATTCTGGGCGCCACGCTGCGTGCCGATAGCATCGAACTCGTCGAAGAGGTAAACCGCCCGGGTCTGTTTGATTTGATCGAAGATCAGGCGCAGCTTGGCGGCGGTCTCGCCCATGAAACGGGTAATGAGATTATCGAGGACAATCAGGTATAGCGGCAGCTTGAGTTCGTTCGCCAGAACCGCTGCCGACATCGTCTTTCCGGTACCCGGCGGTCCGGTAAACAGCAGCTTCCGCCGAGGGAAAAGGCCGAACGCGGCAAGTCGTTCCCGCTGCCTCTGCTCGAGCAATACCTGCTCCAAGCGGCCACGGACTTCGCGGGACAGAATCAGCTCGCTATTCCGAGCCGGAGAATGGACAGGCTCCAACAGCCCCTTCAGCTCACCTTTGGGCTGCTGGACAAGGGGTGTCGGCTTCCCGCCTGCGACGCTCAGACTGCCGCTTCGCTGGGATCGCTCGACCATGGCCTTGATATCCGCGGCCAGCTTGTGGTGTCCCTGGCGCGCCTCTTTTGCAGCAACCTGCAAGGCAACGGAGAAAAACCGCTGCTCATCACGCTCCGCGTGACTCTTCAAAAGCGCTTTGATTTGCTCCGCTGTCGCCATTGCCACCGGCCGCCCTGATCTAACCTATTGATCTTATTTGCCCCTCCACGCCCAAGCGAGGGTGAGTCCAATTATCTCACAGTGCATGGATGGACCCTAGCCCAAGGGGTTACGGTGTGCACCTCGCTGCGCGTCTGTGGGGATGGATGTTGATCCGATATCCAGGTTGAGCCGGTACCTGTCAGGCACTGTAGCGTCGCCCAGACTCGAAATGACGACCGCGCCGCCTTCGTGGTCTCCCACGGCGGGTGTAACGCCGATGTGCCGGCGGTGCGGGGGGCTGGGGAGTCGGGGTCGGTCTGCGCTACGCGTTTTGACCCTGGCTGCCCCGGCGTGGGCCGCTAGGGCGCCTCGGCCATATGGGGCCGGAGGGTCCGCACCAGGTCGCCGTGGACCTTGGGGGCGCCGGCGACGATGTGGCCGCTCTCCAGGTAGCCGTCTTTGCCGGCGAAGTCGCTCACCATGCCGCCGGCCTCGGTGACCAGCAGCGCCCCGGCGGCGATATCCCACGGCTTCAAGCCCAGTTCAAAGAAGCCGTCGAGGCGGCCAGCCGCGACGTACGCTAAATCGAGGGCCGCCGATCCGGCTCGGCGCATGTCCTCGGCGTGTTCCGCCACCGCTTGGAACATTCCGATATAGGCCGGCATGTACGCCTGCTGCTTGAACGGGAAGCCGGTGCCGATCAGCGCCCCGTCGAGACCGCTGCGTTGCGGCACGCGGATGCGGCGGCCGTCGAGTTGTGCTCCCGAGCCGCGGTGGGCGGTGAACAGCTCCTGGCGCATTGGATCGTAAACGACGGCCGCCTCCAGCCGTCCCTCCCGTTGCAGCGCGATGGAGACGGCGAAGTGGGGGAAGCCGTGGAGGAAATTAGCGGTCCCATCGAGTGGATCGACAATCCAGGTGTACTCCGCGGTGCCGCTGCCCTTAAAGTGGCTGCCGCTCTCTTCCGCCAATACCGCGTGGCCGGGGTACGCCTTGTTCAGCGTGTAGAGGATGACCTCTTCGGCCTTGCGGTCGATGTCGCTGACGAAGTCGTGGCGCCCTTTGGCTTCGACGTGAACGCGGTCGAGCCGGTCGACGCTGCGGGCGATGACGTCACCCGCGGCGCGGGCGGCGCGGACGGCGATGTTGACCATCGGATGCATGGAGATCGTTCCTGGGATGCGGCGGGATGAACCGGCGGTAGGATAGCAAGAACCGCGTTGGAAATCAGAGGGGGAGACATCTTGATTCTGGATAATATCCGCGTGGTCCTCATCGGTACCACCCATCCGGGAAACATTGGGGCCACGGCGCGGGCCATGCGGACGATGGGCTTGCGGGACTTGGCGCTGGTGGCGCCGGCCTGCGATCCGGACGGGGAAGAGGCGACGGCCCGTGCGGCGGGTGCCGAGCGGTCAGGCCGAGCACGAGGCGGCAATCCCCCACCGCCTCCACCACATCGGCGCAGCGGCGCGCGGCGGCCA
>SKJZ01000162.1 GCA_007121755.1 Halorhodospira sp.
ACCAGCGATCGCTGGTGACTGTCACGGCCAAACTCGACGGCTTCGTCTGGCTGGAGGAGTTGATCGACCTGGTCGAGGAGGAGGCCTCGTGCCAGTTGTACGGCCTGCTCAAGCGCCCGGATGAGAAATTCGTCACGGAACAGGCGTACGATAACCCGAAATTTGTCGAGGACATCGTCCGCGATATCGCGGTGCGCCTGAACAACGACCCGCGCATCATCGCGTACGCCGTGGCCTCCGAAAACTTCGAATCGATTCACAACCACTCGGCCTACGCCCTGATCGAACACGACAAGCGAACCGTGGCGGCCGAATAGGCCGGAGGGTTGCCCCCGGCGCGCAATCTCACTATCTTTGGACTGACCGGACGGTCAGAGCAAAATAGATGGACGTGGAAAACGAGCAGCACCCCCCCGCGCGGCCCCGGACCGGCGCCGCGGAGCGCATCATCGAAGCGGCCAAGCTCCTCTTCGCCCGGGAAGGGTACGCGTCAGTATCCATCCGCGACATCGCCGAGGCGGCGGAGGTCTGCAAGGCGAACGTCTTTCACCACTTCGCCTCCAAGGAAGCCCTCTATTTGGAGGTGCTCCGGCGCTGCTGCCACAGTACCCGAACCCTGTTGGACGATCTGGAGGGAAGCGACGGCGGACCGCTGGCGCAGCGGCTGAGCCACTTCGTGCGGACCTACCTCCTGCGCAGCCGTGAAGATCTCGACGGGTCGCTGCTGGTGCTGACCGAGGCGTTCGACACCACCCCGTGCCGCGCCCGCGCATTGGTGGACGAAGTCTTCGGTTCCGACTTCCAGAGGCTCACCAACATCTTCACCGAGGGCCAGCAGAGTGGGGAGTGGCGCCGCGATCTCGATCCGGCGCTGATGGCGAGCCTCATCGTCGCGGCCAACTCCTTTTTTATCTCCTACCGCGAGATACTTCGTCAACTGCCCGGCGTCGACTTCGCCGACGACCCCGAAAGGTACGCTGCAATGGTAGTGGAGGCACTGCTTCACGGCATCCACGACGGACACCGGCCGTAAACCGAATGAGCACAGCCGCACCGGCCGGCGCGGCGTGTTATCTTCCTCCGTGCCGGGGCCGGAACTTTTACCACGGCGTGCGATAAGGATTGAATCGATGACCCGTTTTTCCAACACCCCCTCCGCGTACTCCCGGTCGATACCCGTGAGATACGCGGGCGCGGCTTTGGCCCTCGCCCTGCTCACATCTCCGGCCGCCGGCGCGGACGGCCTCCTCCTTTCTGTCGGAACGCTGGACGGATCGGTGACGGCCGCCGCTGAGGATAGTGGCGAGCGGGCGGCGCCACTAAGCATTCCGCGCGAACCGCCGGAGGAAGACCTTCTCACGATCTACCGGCACGCCCTGGAGGCCGACCGGCAACTGGCCGCGGCACGCAGCCGGCGGCGGGTCGCCGAAGAGGACATCCCCCAAGCGCGGGCGCTCTACCTGCCTCAGATCGGCGTATCCGGCGGTTATGAACGGCGCGAACAGGATATATCCGACATCTCCGAGACACTGGAACACTCCGGCTGGGACGCTACTCTCTCCCTGACTCAGCCGATCTTTCGGCGGGAGGCCCTGATTCGCATGGAGCAGGCGCGCACCCTGGTCAGCACCGCGGAACTGGAGCTTTCGCTCGCCGGCCAGCAGTTGGCATTGCGGGTCGCCGACGCCTATTTCGATGTCCTTTTGGCCCAGGACGAGATGGCGCTGGTGGACGCCGAACTGGCCGCGGTGGAGAGCCAACTACGCCGCGCTGAACGCGCGCTGGAGGTCGGCACTGGCACCCAGACCGATGTCGACGAGGCCCGGGCCGTCTTCGACCGGGTGCGCGCTCAGCGGGTGGCGGTGACCAACCAATTGGACGTGGCCCGCGAGGCCCTGCGGCGGATCACCGGACGCTACCCAGGATCGCTGGCCAGCCTGGAGGAGGGAGTCGAGTTGCGGCCGGTGGAGCCCGCCGACCCCGACCACTGGGTCGAAATGGCGGAACAGTACAACCTTGAGGTTCAGTTGGCCGAGCGCCGTGACCGCTTGGCGCGCCAGGAGGTGGACGCTTCACGGGCCGACCGCTGGCCCGACCTCGACCTGGAAGCGCGATTGACCCGCTTCGACGGCACGGAGGACCGCCTCGGCCCCACCGGCGTGACCTCCAGCGACGGCGCGATCGATACCCGGTCGATCCGCCTACAGCTCTCGGTGCCCCTCTATACCGGCGGCGCCATATCGAGCCGCACCCGCGCCGCGGAAGCCGAGCGCACGGCCACCAGTGACGAACTCTTCGATCAGCGGCGCGAAGGCGCGTTGGCCGCCCGCTCCTCGTTTCTGAACCTTGCGGCCAACCGCGAACGCATCGCGGCCTTGGAGCAAGCCCTTGTTTCGGCGCGCAGCAACGAGGCCTCCGTGCGGCGCGGCCAGGAGGTGGGACTGCGCACCACCACCGACGTCCTCGACGCCCAGAGCCGGCGCTTTCAGACTAAGCGCGACCTTGCCGAGGCGCGCTACGGCTACCTGCTCAACTTTCTGGAGCTGCAAGCCGCCGTCGGCATCGTGCTGGACGAAGCGGTTATCGAAGATGTGAACCACCACTTGCAATCGATTGGCCGCTCTTAGCAGCGGCACTCCTAGTAATGGAAGTTATTCCGATAGACCGGTGAGATACGGCGAAACGACCGCGTGATGGCAGACAGCGACAAGACAGTGGAGACGACTCTCGGCGCCATTCGGCACGCCGGTATGAGGGTAACCCGCCCACGGCGGGAGATTATCGCTACCCTCGCCCGCCTGTACGTCCCCGCGACCCCCCGTGAGATCCACGATGCGCTGGACGGTGCGTGCGACCCGGTGACCGTCTACCGTTGCCTGACCGAGTTCGAGCACCTCGGACTCGTTCATCGCCACGAGTTCGGCGACGGCAGCACCCGCTACCAGCTGGTGGACCCCGACGGGGGCCACTTCCACTACATCGTCTGCCGGCGCTGCCAGCACGCAGAGCGCATCCACGCCTGCCCGCCGCCCGAATTGGAGGCGGCCGTCGCCGGGCGGGGATACAGCCAGATCACTCATACCCTGGAGTTCTTCGCGATCTGCCCGGATTGCCGCGCTCTCCACGACCAACGAGGCAGAGAGGAGTAAGACCGCCCCGTGACCGGCGCCCCCAACGAGATCGTTCCGGAGGAGTCCGCGGCGGACGCCAAGCGGCGCGTCACGTTGGTGGGTGGAGCGATCAACCTCTTTCTCGGCCTGGGGAAGATCGCCGCCGGCTACTTCGGTCAATCCCAGGCGTTGATCGTGGACGGCGCCCACTCCCTCTCAGACCTGCTCACCGACGCCGTGGTATTGGCGGCGGCCAACATCGGCAGCCGCGACGCGGACCACGACCACCCGTACGGCCACGCCCGCATCGAAACGGCGGCCACCGCCGGAATCGGCGCGTTACTCCTGCTCACCGCTGGCGGCTTTATCTACGACGCGGTCAACCGGCTGTTGATCCAGCCCGAAGCCCTATTGATCCCCGGCTGGCTGGCGCTGACGGCGGCCATCGCCTCTATCGCCATCAAGGAGGCGCTCTTCCACTACACCCGCGTCGTCGCCCGCAAAGCCGGCTCGGCCCTGATCCATGCGAATGCCTGGCACCACCGCTCCGATGCGCTCTCATCGCTGGTGGTGGTCGGGGGCGTCGGCGGCGTCATCGCCGGCATCCAGTGGCTCGACGCCGTGGCGGCGGTGGTGGTAGCCCTGATGCTCGGCCACATGGGGATGCGTTTCGCCTGGCAGTCAATGCGGGAACTGGTCGATACCGGCCTGGAACCCGACATGGTCGAGTATATCGAGCGGCTGGTGGAACATATGGACGGGGTGCGGGCCGTCCACGGTCTACGCAGCCGCCGTATGGGAAGCGATGCGCTGGTGGATCTGCACATACTGGTCGATCCGCGGCTCAGCGTCTCCGAAGGCCACCGTATCAGCGAGGCGGTGCGCCGACGGCTGATCCGCGATGTCGATGATGTCAGCGAGGTACTGGTCCATATCGACCACGAAGACCCCACTTGGGACGAAGATACGGTCCGGCTGCCGCTGCGCCGCAGGATCGAACGCAACCTGGCCGAACAGTGGGAAGGCCTGCCGCTAGCCGATGCGGTGGAGCGCGTCGACCTCCACTACATGGAGGGGAAGCTGGAGGTAGAGATCCACATTCCGCTCGATGCCGACAGCGACGTAGCGTCGCTCCGGGCCGCCGCCGAAGCCCTGGCCCACGCCGCGGAGAGGCTGGAACAGGTGGACGCCTGCCGTGTCCACTTTATTGGATGGTGAGCGGCGGCTCTTGCATCGCCGCCAATTGCTCCCGCAACGCCAACAGGTGCTCCTCCCAGTACCGGCTCTCTCCGAACCACGGAAACGCCATCGGGAAGGCCGGATCGTCCCAACGCTCGGCAATCCAAGCGGCGTAGCGGATCAGCCGCAGGGTGCGCAGCGGCTCCACCAAGTGCAGTTCCCGCGCATCGAACCGACGAAGGCTGCGGTACCCCTCCAATACCGCGTCGAGGCACGCCTGCCGCTCGTCGCGCTCACCCTGCAATAACATCCACAGATCCTGAATGGCCGGCCCGCCACGGGCATCGTCCAAATCGACAACGTGAAAACCGTCGTCGGTCTGAAGGACGTTACCCGGATGGAAGTCGCCGTGAAGGCGCAGCTGTTCGACCGCGCCGGCCCGGTCCCAGCAAGCGGTGGCGGCTTCGAACAGGTCGTCGGTCAGAGTACGGTACGCGGCCTCGAGATGCGGAGGGATCCAGCCCCCAGCCAGCACCGCGTCACGCGCCGCCCGCCCGTGCTCACCGCTATCCACTGCCGGCCGATACTGAAAACGGCCCGTGGCGCCCACCCCATGTATGCGCGCCACATAGGCGCCGAGGCGGCGAATGATATCCCGGTCGTCCACCTCCGGCATGCGGCCACCGCAACGGGGAAAGACGGCCAACCGGTACCCCGCGTGCTCCAACAGGGTGCGCCCCTCAAATGCCATGGGGGCCGCCACCGGCACCTCTCCCCGAGCCAACTCGGCGGTAAAGGCGTGCTCCTCCAGAATCTGCTCATCACTCCATCGCCCGGGCCGGTAAAACTTCACCACCACCGGCTCCGCGCCTTCCAGGCCGACGCGGTAAACACGGTTCTCGTAACTATTGAGCGCCAACAAGCGGCCATCGCAGACCCCGCCGGTGGCGCCCTCCACAGCCCCGAGCACCGTATCCGGGCTCAACTTCCCGAACGGGTGCGGATCGCTCAACAAATTTCTCCTGATTGCCAACCCCATCATGAAAGAAAGGGGCAAACCTCTATCTCATCAGGGTAGCCCTGAACGCCTTACACTCGCTATCCTTGGAGGCGGAAAAATCTCGAAGCGGGGCGGACCAATTGTACAGAGGACTACCCGGACAGCCATCGCCCGGCCCGATTAGACGCGTCATCGGGGCCGTAGTCGCGGTGGCGGTGCTCGCGCTGGCGGCGACGTTGGGGGTGGTTGTCCTCGCTGTTCTGCTCGGGCTGGCGGCCATCGGGGCCGTCATCCTCGCTGTGCGCATTTGGTGGTTCCGCCGTCAACTGCGGCAGGCCGCGCAGCATTTTGAAGAAGAGGAGGGCCGCCGAGAACACGGCAAGGGACCGTCCGGCGGCCGCGTGATCGAGGGTGAGTACACTCGCCAAGACGAAAAAAACGGAAGGACCGCTAAGCCGCACCGGCGGCGCGGGCCGTAACCAATAAGCCGGCAAGGAGAGACATAACGCCGTGAAGGAGCGCTTTACCGTCACCATCACGGACTTTCGGGGTGCGCGGCACTATTCGCTGCACCAGATTGCCAAACGCTTCGCGCTGGGCGTTGCCGGCATATTGCTGCTCACTCTGCTGGGGGGCGCAACCGCTATTTACGCTTTGAACCAACGTATCGACGAGCTGGACACCATGCGCGCCCATACCGAAGAGGTGGCCGCATCGATCGAAGAGCGGAATCAAGAGCTGCGTAACCTGATCGCCGCCCGGGAGCGTGAGATCCATCAAATGGACCTGGAACTCGGACAAATCGAGGCGCTGGTGGGGCTGGAGCCGAACCCGGAGGCAGATCGTGGCGAGCGCCTCGACACCGCGAACCAGACAGCGTTGGAAAAGTCCCTGATGCTCAGCGCCATACCGAGCGGGTGGCCGCTTGAAGAAGCGTCCGTGATCACCAGCGGCTACGGATGGCGGAACCACCCGGTAACCGGCGAACGCCGCTTCCACGGCGCCGTCGACTTGCGGGCGCGGCGGGGCACCCAGGTGCTCGCCGCCGCCGACGGCGTCGTCAACTTCGCCGGCAAGCATCGGGGCAGCGGGCTTGGCAATCTGGTGATAATCGATCACGATTTCTCCTTTCGCACCCACTACGCCCACCTGCAAGAGGTGCTAGTAGAACAAGGGGAGTATGTTCGCGAGGGAGAGGTCATCGCCACGTCGGGGGCATCGGGCAACGTCAACGGGCCGCACCTCCACTATGAGGTCTGGCACGTCCAGCGTAGGCTCAACCCGGAACCCTTTATGAAATGGAGTCTGAGCAACTATGAAGAGCTCTTCGAGCAAGAGGGCCGCGTAAAATGGGATTCATTGGCAAAGGGGATAAAGCGAAGGGCCGAAACTCTGGAACGACGGTTATCAGCGAGGGCACCCGACTTGTCGGAGAACTGACGCTGGAGTCGAACCTCCATTTGGACGGCCAAATCAAGGGCACGGTCCTTTCCAACCACGACGTCTCCGTCGGACACACCGGGCGTCTGGAAGGGAACATCAAGGCTGAGCGCCTGCTGGTCAGCGGATACGTGGAAGGGGTCGTGGACTGCGCCAGCCTTGAGATCGTAGCCCAGGGGCGCGTGCTGGGCGAATTGCACAGCGACGATTTCATTATCGAACCGGGCGGTCAATTCCTGGGAGAGAGCCGCCCCCGGCGCCAAGAGCCTATCGCCGCCCTCAGCCACCAAGCCGAGGAAGAAGCGCCGGCGGAAGAAGTCAAGGCGGTGGAAGACGAGCCTGACCCGAAGGCGGCCGCGGCGGACCCGTCTTCTCAGGAGCAGCCCCCAGCGGAGGCCATGACGGCTGAAGCGGGAAAGGAACAGTCGGCCAAGAACAGCAAAAACAAGGAAGATAAAAGGGAACAAACCGATGAGACGCGCCACACCGTTTGGGGGCGGCGCTAATAGGTACCTGTAGGTACCTGCGAGGACGCCAGCCTATGCTAGCATGGCCTGGAGTCCAAAATAGCCACGGGCAACCGAAATGAATCGGCGACGACGGGCAAAAAAATAGGGGGAAGTACAGTGGAAAGGTGTATCGGCCTCGACATGGGGTATGGCTTTATCAAGGTGGACGACGGCCGCGAGGGACACGTATTCCCCAGCGTCGTCGGTGAGGGCAATTCGGGGATGCCTCTTTCGCTGGGCGTGGGCCCGCGGCAAGAGAGCAATGAACTCCGGATCACCTACAACGGCAAGAACTATCTGGTCGGAGAACACGCGATCCGCCATTCGCGCATTGCGCACAGAGGGTTGTCACCGACCCGCGCGGAAGGGGACGACCTGAAGATCCTCTTCCTGGCGGCACTCAGCCTTTACTCCCGGGAGACGGTAAACAACTTCTACGTTGTCACCGGCCTGCCGCCCGGACGCATGCATATGGCGGACGACTTGGTCCGGCAACTACGCGGCGACCATGAGATCATCCGGCAGACTGGGGCGAGCCGCTTCGGCGTCAGTATTCGTCTAGAGCGCATCGAAGTGGTACCCCAGCCAGTCGGCACCTTCTGGTCCGAGGTTCTCGATTCCCGGGGCCAGGTCCGGACCGACCACCCGCTGCTCCGGGGCAGGGTCGGCATCATCGATGTCGGTTTCCGGACCAGCGACTTCGCCACGATTATCGACGGCGAGTACTCGCCCGCCTTCAGTAAGACGGTGCCGATCGGCATCTCGTTCGGGTACGAGGACGTGGCCCAGAAGCTGGCCACGGAGTATGGTCTGGAGCGGGAGCAGTACGCCCTGGACGACGCCGTCATCTCCGGGACCGTGCACGTCTCCGGCCGTCCGGTGGATATCGCCGATCTGCGTGATGAGGTCTTCGGCGATATCTCCACTAAGCTGCTGGTCGAGGCGCGCTCGCTTTGGCAATTCCAGGAGTACGACCACATCATCATCACCGGCGGCGGCAGCCGCGTGGTGGAGCGATACCTACGGCCTGAGATGCCTCAGGCACAGCTTGCCAACGAGCCGGTCACCGCCAATGCGCGCGGGTACTACGCCTGGGCCTACTACAACATGCAGGGTGGTAGCGAAACGGCCGCTGGCGGTAGCGACCACGCCGCGTCCTCGCAGCAGAAGCCCGCTGAATCAGAGGCATTCCGGGGTGGATACGAGTCCGGCGGCGGCTCGTACCGTAGCGGCGACCAATCCGATGAGCCGTACGGAGCGAACCGGAGCAGCAGCGGCTTCGAGTAAGTGTGGCTGATGCCTTTCTAATTTGTGCCGTGTAATAAGACGGCCCACTTCGGTGGGCCGTTTTTTTTTAGGAAACTCCAGCACCTCTTATGTTGCATCGCATCATTTGGTCTGCTACGCTGCACTGCACCAATGAGAGAACCCAACCG
The DNA here is from genome assembly GCA_007121755.1 of Halorhodospira sp. Lineage (GTDB taxonomy): Bacteria > Pseudomonadota > Gammaproteobacteria > Nitrococcales > Halorhodospiraceae > SKYL01. Next base: position 8,675 of record SKJZ01000162.1, read on the forward strand.
TAAAGAGGTGCCGACCATGAACGAAGAACTGATCCAGAAGGCGAACCAGCAGTGGGCCCAATCCCTTGAGCCGGCCCGCAAACTCTCTACCCTGATGGTCGACCACCTGGAGAAGGTGGCCCATCTGACGCTCGATACTGCCCGCGCATACACCGATATGGCGTTGGAGCAGGCTCAGAGCGCCCTGGAGGTCAAGGACACCAAGAGCTTCCAGGAGTATGTGAGCAACCAGAGCAAGGTGGTGAACACCGTAAACCAGAAGATCTCCGAGGACGCCACTACGCTGGCCAATCTCGGCAAGAGCTTCGGCGAAGAGGTTCAGAAGCTCTCGCAAGAGAACGTGACCTTCCTGTCCGAGTTCAGCAAGAGCCGGGAGAGCAAGCCCAAGAGCCGCACGACTTCGGAGTCTGGCTCTGGTAACACGACGCGGAAGTCCGCCTAACCGCTACGGCGTCTTCCCGCGCAAAGAGAAAAAAGGGCACAGGGATTCCCCTGTGCCCTTTGTGTATCTCCACTCCAAACGGCGTGAAGCTCGAAGCCCCGGGGCCGGGGTGGCGGTACTAACCTTACGGCAACAAGTATTGCCGGGGTGTATTCCCGGCCGGGCGGCCTCCGGACGCGCCGAGCATCGGAGGACGATCAGGACTCCGCGAAGCGGAGAGCGCGCAAGCTGTCTGAGCGGCGCGCCAGCGCCGCGAGTTTTTGCGCGCGCTCCTGATCG
>SKJZ01000196.1 GCA_007121755.1 Halorhodospira sp.
TCTCGACCAGAATGACCTGCGTACCGCACTCGGCCGCTTCCAGCGCCGCCGTCATCCCTGAGATGCCGCCGCCGACGACCAGTACTGTCTGGTTGGTTGCGATTGGGGCCGTCATTGAGCCTCCGATTAATCATCATGTTTGAATGGTTGCCAACGGCCGATTTTCTAGAACCTCCAAGCCGGTCGCAACCCCCCCAAAATGGATAGGTACGCTTCTGCCATGCGGGAGGAAACACCGGTCAGCGTCGACCGATAGACCCCTTCGCAATACCGCGAAATCCCGCCGCTCCCGAAGCAAACCATATAATGCTCATCGGAAAACCTGATGGTCGCGCCGGCCAACTTGATCGAGCCACGGGAAGACGTTGTGGGATACTGGACGGCAACTCTACACTGCGGCCGAGTGACGCACTCGGCAAGTGACACCAGCGAATCAGGGAGTAATGGTCCTATGTCGAAACGTAACGCTTTCTATGCTCAATCGGGCGGAGTCACCTCCGTCATCAACGCCTCTGCCTGCGGCGTCATCGAAGCGGCCCGCAACCATGCGGACACCATCGGCACGCTCTACGCGGGCCGCAGCGGTATCCTCGGCGCCCTGCGCGAAGAGTTGATCGACACCAACCAGGAATCCGCCGAGGCCATCGCCGCCTTGAAGTACACGCCGGCCGGCGCGTTCGGCTCCTGCCGCTACAAACTGAAGGGGCTGGACGAGAACAAGGCGGAGTACGAACGGCTGATCGAGGTCTTCAAGGCCCACGACATCGGCTACTTCTTTTACAACGGCGGCGGCGACTCCCAGGACACAGCCCACAAGGTCTCCCAACTGGGCGAGAAGATGGGCTACCCAATCACCTGCATCGGCGTCCCGAAGACCGTGGACAACGATCTCCCGATCACCGACACCTGCCCCGGCTTCGGCTCCGTGGCCAAGTACATCGCCATCTCGACCCGCGAAGCCAGCTTCGACGTCGCCTCCATGGCGGAAACCTCGACCAAGGTCTTCGTAATCGAGGTCATGGGGCGCCACGCCGGCTGGATCGCCGCGGCCGGCGGCTTGGCCGCCGACGAGGAGACCGATCTTCCGATTGTCATCCTCTTCCCTGAGATTCCGTTCGATCAAGCGAAGTTCCTCGCCAAGGTCGACGAGAAGGTCAAGGAGTACGGCTACTGCTCCGTGGTGGTCTCGGAAGGCGTCCACCACCCCGATGGCAAGTTCCTCTCCGAGACCGGCCAGCGGGACGCCTTCGGCCACGCCCAGTTGGGCGGCGCGGCCCCGGTTATCGCGCAGATGGTCAAGGACCACCTGGGCTACAAGTACCACTGGGCGGTCGCCGACTACCTCCAACGCGCCGCGCGGCATATTGCATCGGAGACCGACGTGGAGCAGGCCTACGCCCTGGGCAAGGCGGCCGTCGACTTCGCCGTAGCCGGGAAGAACGCGATCATGCCCACTGTCGTGCGTGAGTCCGACTCGCCCTACCGCTGGACCATCGGCGAAGCGCCGCTCTCCGAAGTGGCCAACCGCGAGATCATGATGCCGAAGGAGTACATCACCGACGACGGCTTCGGCATCACCCCGGCGTGCCGCGCGTACCTCAGCCCGTTGATCGCCGGGGAGTCCTACCCCACGTACCACAACGGCCTGCCGCGTTATGTCCAGCTCAAGAACGAGTTGGTGCCGAAGAAGCTGAAGGACGGCTTCGAGGTATAGCGCGGACTGGCGCTGCCCACCTAAAAAAAAACGGGGGCGGACTTTTTAAATCCGCCCCCGCTGTTCCGTAACTTCTATTCCCTTCGAATCAGAGCAACGGCACGATCAACAGCGCCATCACGTTCATCACCTTGATGAGCGGATTGATGGCCGGACCGGAGGTATCCTTGTACGGGTCGCCGACGGTATCGCCAGTCACCGCAGCCTTGTGCGCCTCGGAGCCCTTACCGCCCAGGTTGCCCTCCTCAATGTACTTCTTGGCGTTGTCCCAAGCGCCGCCACCAGCGGTCATCGAGATCGCCACGAAGATGCCGGTGACGATACAACCGACCAGCACACCACCCAGGGCCACCGGGCCGAGAACCACACCCACCACGATGGGCACCAGCACCGGCAGCAGGGCCGGGATCACCATCGCCTTGATGGCCGACTTGGTCAGCATGTCGACACAGCGGGAGTAGTCCGGCTTGGTCGTCCCCTCCATAATGCCCGAGATCTCCTGGAACTGACGGCGCACCTCGGCAACCACCGACGACGCGGACTTGCCGACGGCATTCATCGTCATCGCGCCGAAGAGAAACGGCACCAGGCCGCCGATGAAGAGACCGATAATCACCATCGGGTCCGAGAGCAGGAACTGTATATCCGCGAATTCGGGCCGGTAGCTCAAGCTGTGGGTGTAATCGGCGAACAGTACCAGCGCCGCCAAGCCAGCCGACCCGATCGCATACCCCTTGGTGACCGCCTTGGTCGTGTTGCCCACCGCATCGAGAGCGTCGGTGACTTGACGGGTCTCGGGCGGCAGATCGGCCATCTCGGCGATACCGCCGGCGTTATCCGTGATCGGCCCGTAGGAGTCGAGGGCCACGATGACGCCGGTCATGGAGAGCATCGTCGTCGCGGCGATGCCGATACCGTAAAGACCGGCCAGTTCATAGGCGCCCCAGATGCTCGCGCAGACCGCCAACACCGGAATCGTAGTGGCCTGAAGGCCGACGCCGAGACCGGCAATGATATTGGTCGCGTGGCCGCTCTCCGAAGCCTCGGCGATGTACCGGACCGGGCCGAACTTCTCGGAGGTGTAGTACTCGGTCACCGCCATGATCACCGCGGTCAGCACCAAACCGATCAACGCAGCGCCCCACAAGGCCAGCGGACTGAAGGCATCCACGCCCCCCATCATGAAGAACGTGACCGGTAGAAAGCCGATGGCCGCCAGGCCGGCCGCTATAATCAGGCCACGATAGAGCGCCTTCATGATATTGCCGTCTTCACCGACCTTGACGAAGAACATCGCCGCCACCGACGAGACAATGGAGATACCGCCCAAGACCAGCGGATAGACTACCCCGCTGGCACCAGCCGCGGGCAGCAGCAGCGCCCCGAGCAGCATGGTGGCGATCACTGTTACCGCATAAGTCTCGAACAGGTCCGCGGCCATGCCCGCGCAGTCGCCGACGTTGTCGCCGACGTTATCGGCGATAACGGCCGGGTTGCGGGGATCGTCCTCGGGGATGCCGGCCTCGACCTTGCCCACCAGATCGGCGCCCACATCCGCGCCCTTAGTGAAGATGCCGCCGCCGACACGGGCGAAGACGGAGATCAACGAGCCGCCGAGCCCCAACCCGACCAACGGGGCCAGACCCGGCACTTCACCGCCGCTGGCGATGGAGAGGGCCGCGTAGTAACCGGCCACCCCCAGGAGGCCCAGACCGACCACCAGGAGACCGGTCACCGCCCCGCCCTGGAAGGCCACATCCATGGCCCGCGACAGGCCGTGCTGCGCGGCTTCAGCGGTACGCACGTTGGCGCGCACCGAGATATGCATGCCGATATAGCCGGCGAGGCCCGAAAAGACCGCGCCCACCGCGAAACCGATGGCGGTGGCGATATCGAGAAAGACCAGAACCAACACGAACACAACCACACCGACAGCACCGATGGTCATGTACTGCCGATTCAGATAAGCGGAAGCGCCCTCTTGGATGGCGGCGGCGATCGTCTCCATCGCCTCGTTGCCGGTGGGCTGTTGCAGCACCCACCGGACAGCATAGACCCCGTAGGCTAAGGCTACTAATGAGCAAACCAGAGCGAACCAGACTCCGAGCGTCATACAGGACTCCTTTTTTATCCTTTTCGGTAATCCGGGAGGTTATGCGCGACCGGCTGGTTGGCCAGTTCGGCTAACCGGTAATGGCGAAAGGCCGCTTTCGGCCCAGCGCCTCTATAACAAACCATTTAAGTCGACAAAGATCCTGTCATCAAAGAAGACGAACCTTCCGCCTCAAAATATAACGCAGTGATTGTGCGCGACTTCATCTTTAACATGCAACATCTTCCACCACCCGAATAATGAGGCATCATGCCCGCATGTTTACTTCAACATCCGTCAACGCACACTTCCTGTTCCGGCTCGCGGCAATGCTCTACGACAGCCTGCTGCTGCTGGCACTGTGGATGATCGGCGGCTTCCTCTATCTGCCGGTCACGGGGGGCGACCCCGTCACCCCCGCCGATCCGTTCTTTCAGCTCTATCTGCTGGCGATCGCCTACCTCTTCTTTGTCGGGTTCTGGGTCCACGGCGGGCGAACTCTCGGCATGCTCTCGTGGCGGCTGCGCTTGATCGACGCCGCCGGGGGAGGCCCGCCGGGGCTCGGCCAGGCGAGTCTTCGCTTCGTGCTGGCCATCCTCTCCTGGCTTCCGTTCGGGGCGGGGTATCTCTGGTCGCTTTTCGATTCCGAGCGGCGGACGCTCCACGACCGGCTCACCGGCACCCGAATGGTCCGCGAGCCGCGACAGGGCTGAATTTTCAGTCCGCGCTACCCGGCTGGCCGGCGGCGTTGGCCGCTCACCTCACCGCACTCGCAAGGTGCCGGCCAGCCCGAGGGCGAAGAAGAGGGCCACCGGCAGCAACGCGGAGAGAGCGGGCGGCAGGCCGTAGACCACCCCGGCCTGGCCCAAGGCCCGGTTGACCAGAAAGAAGACGATACCCACCAGCACGCCAATCACGATCCGTTGCCCGGCCCCGCCGGAACGGCCGCTCACAAAGACCAGCGGGACAGTCACCAGGATCATCGTCAGGGTCGCCAACGGCGTGGCGATCTTCACCCAGAAGGCGAGCCGGTAACGATCGCTCTCCAGCTCATTGCGCTCCAGGTAGCGTATATAGGTGGCCAATTGAACCAACGGCAAGGCCTCCGGATCGGCCACCACCACTTCCAATACCTCCGGACGGATCTCCCCAGCCCACTCGCGGGCCGCGACCCGCTCCGTCTCGACCGCCGCGGCCCCGAAACGGGTGGTCCCCACTTCCCGTAACTCCCACGCTCCCCCGATATAGTGCATCGCCTCGGCCTCGACCCGCTCCACCAATTCGCCGTCCGCAAACCGGTAGAGCACCACCTCCTCTAGATGGGCGCTGGAGCGTGGCCGCTCGACCCGGAGAAAATCACGCCCGTCCCGCGCCCACAAAGCTCCATCCGGACCACTGCGCAGCCGGTCTGCCTCCGTTAGGCCACGCATGGCGGCCGCCCGGTCTTCAGCCGGGGGCACCACCCATTCGCCCATGGCGGTCGCGATCAGCGCCAACAGAAGCCCCCCGGCCATCGCGGCGAAAGCGACCTGCAACACTGAAACCCCGGCGGCCCGCATAACGGTCAACTCATGCCGCGCCGCCAGCCCTCCCAGCCCCGTCAGAGAGCCGATCAGGGTGGCGAACGGAAACGCCTCGTAGGCCTGACCCGGCATGGCCAAGATGGCTTGTAGCGCCGCCTCACCGGTATCCCGGTCACCGGCGGCGACGCTATCGACCAGAGAGAAGACGAAATTCAACGCGACTATAGCCGCCAGCGCGACCAACGAAGCGGTCACCACCGTCCACGCCAGATACCGCGTCAATACGATCACGGCAACCGCCTATCCGCGCCGAAGCGCCAACGCGTCCAGAACACCGCGGCCGCGAGGATCAACAAGTGCAGCCACCACAGCCCAGCGGCCGCCGGCACCACTTCTTGCTCCAACCAGTCACGCCCCATGGTCACCAACTGGAAATAGACCACAAAGACAAGAACCGCCGTCAACAACGCGCCGAAGCGTCCTTCCCGCGGGTTCGCCTTGGCCAACGGCACGGCCAGCACGATGAGGACCAGCACCATGGCGGGCATGGCGAGACGCCAATGGAGTTCGGCCATATCGGCGGCCTGTCCTCCCCGCAGCAGATCCCCGGGCGGCTGCCCGTCCCGGCTTCGCCTCACATCGGTGGTCCGGCGTTCCTCCAGGAACACACCGTGACGCTCAAAACGGGTGATCCGCCACCCACGGCCCCCCGGCGGGCCGTCGTAGCGCACACCGTCCTCCAGGATCAGATAGCGATCCCCTGTTGCCCGCTCCACCCGCTGATAACCGCGCTCGGCCTGGATCACCGTCTCCGCCCCGTTACCGCGGGCGCGTATAAAGACATCCTGCATTCCGCCATCCGGGCCGACCCCTCCGGCGTACATGGCGCCGCCACCGCCGCCGACGAAGCGCCCGGCCCGCATCCCTTCCACCTCGGCAGCGCGCGCCGCATCCGCAGCGTAGACATCCGCGGTATAGGTCGCCCACGGGGCCACCCACAGCGAGAGCACCGCCACCAGGGCGGCGGCCGGAAACCCTAGAACCAGCAACCCCCGGGACATCCGCCACGGCCCGACGCCGCAAGCGGCCAACACCGGCATCTCGTTGTCGCGGTAGAGCCGCCCGAGGGCGAGCACGACGCCCAGAAAGAGGGCCGCCGGAACCACCACGCCCAAGTAGCGCAACACCTGCAGACCCATGAGGACCGCAATCGCGCCGCCGTCAAGCTCGCCACCAGCGGCGTCCCCCAAATAGCGGATCAGCCGGTTGGCCGCCAGGACGGAGAAGAGCACCGCCAGCACCGCCACCGCGGCGCCCGCTGCCTCACGGGCCAGGTAACGCTCAATAATGGATGGTTTCACGTGCTCTCCACCGGCCGTGCTCCAAAACACCGGGGCCTTTCCATTAGACTGTGTCACTGGACCGCCGCCGGGCGCCCCAGCAACTGGAAGGACTCGGCGCCGGTGTGAGTGGGCATACTAACCCGTGTGGCATTAAAGGCTAACCGTCTATGGGTGTGGAGTATTCGATCAAGAGCGGCGACCCGGTTCGCCAGCGCGCCGCCTGCATCGTTGTCGGCGTCTTCGAGCGCCGCCGTCTCAGCACCGCCGCGGCCGCCCTCGATAAGGCGGGCAACGGCTTCATCTCCAAGCTGCTCCGGCGCGGCGACCTGGAGGGAAAGGTTGGTCAGACCTTGATGTTGCCGGACGCGCCGAGCGTGCGGGCGGAGCGCGTCTTGCTGGTCGGCTGCGGGCGGGAACGCGACCTCGATGAACGCGCCTTCCGCAAGATCGTCACCAAGGCCGCCGCGGCGTTGGACCAGGCCGGCGCAGGAGAGGCGGCCGCCTACCTCCCGGAGCTTCCGGTCCGCGGCCGTGATCTCCCTTGGCGGGTCTACGCCGCCACCGAGACCACCGACAACGCCCTCTACCGCTTTACGCAGTTCAAGAGCAACCCCGACACCCCGCGCCGGCCCCTGCGTCAGATGACCTGGATGGTTTCCCGGCGGCGCGATCTGCACGGCTGCGAACCGGCTCTGGAGCTGGGCCGCGCCACCGGCGCCGGGGCCGCCCTGGCCCGCGACCTGGCCAATACACCGCCCAATGTCTGCACCCCCGACCACCTGGCGGAGGAGGCGGAACGGCTGGCGGAGCGCCACCCTGCCATCACCGCCCGCAGCCTCGATCGCCGGGAGATGGAAGAGTTGGGCATGCACGCCCTGCTGGCGGTAAGCCGCGGCACCGAGCAACCCCCGCGCCTGATCGTCATGGAGTACCGCGGCGCCGACAGCAAGGAACCGCCGGCGGCCCTGGTCGGCAAGGGCGTCACCTTCGACAGCGGCGGCATCTCGTTGAAACCGGCGGCGAGCATGGACGAGATGAAGTACGACATGTGCGGCGCCGCATCGGTATTCGGCGCCCTGCTCGCCTGCTCCGAGGCCCGGCTCCCCGTGAACGTGATCGGCGTGGTGCCGGCGGTGGAGAACATGCCCGGCGGGCGTGCGACCCGGCCCGGTGATATCGTCACCACCATGGCCGGCAAGAAGGTGGAGATCCTCAACACCGACGCCGAGGGCCGCATGATACTCGCCGACGCCCTGACCTATACGGAACGTTTCAACCCGGCGGTAGTGATCGACATCGCCACCCTGACCGGGGCCTGCATCGTCGCCCTCGGCCACCACCGCCACGGCTTGATGGGCAACCAACCGTCGCTGGTCCGGGATCTGCTGCAAGCCGGGCGTCAAGCGTGCGACCCGGCGTGGGAATTGCCGCTCGGCGACGAGTACGATGAACAACTCAAATCGCCTTTCGCCGACTTCGCCAACATCGGCGGCGGTTCCGCCGGCACGATCACCGCGGGCTGCTTTTTGCAGCGCTTTGCTGGCAAGATGCGCTGGGCCCATCTCGACATCGCCGGCACGGCCTGGAAGAGTGGCGAACAGAAGGGCGCGACCGGGCGGCCGGTGCCGCTGTTGACTCGTTTTCTGGCCAACCGGGCAAAATGGGACAAGTAACCCGTATCGATTTCTATATCCTGGAGATCGCCGGGGCCGAGGCGCGGGAGCGTTTCGCCTGCCGCCTGGCGGAGAAGGCCTACGATGCCGGGCACCGAGCCTTCATCCTCACCGAGGACGAGGCCCAGACGGAGCGGCTCGACACGCTGCTGTGGACATTCCGCCAGGGCAGCTTCGTGCCCCACGCCACCTCCGCCGAGCGGGACGGCGAACCGGTGGCGATCGGCTCGGAGTCTCCGGCGCCGGATGACGAAGTGCTGATCAATATCCGCGACACGGAGCCCAAGGAGTGGCGGCGGTGGCCCCGGGTGGCCGAGATCGTGGATCAGCGTGAACCGGTACTCCAAGCGAGCCGCCGGCGCTTTCGCGGCTACCGCGACGCCGGCGTTACTCCCCATACCCACCGCATAGAGGCGCGACAACGGTGAGCGACGATAAGCATCAAGGCCGAGGCCCCGGAGACGATTTCGACGATCGCCACGTCCCCATGCTCTTCGATGTGGTCACCCCTGGGGAGCATGTCCAACAGAACGGCGGGCGGCTGGAGCCGGATCGTGAGGCCGAGGCCGCTCAAAACGCCCGCGCGATCGCCCGCGAGATGGCGAAGCAGTTCAAGGCCGAGCTCGACCGGCGGCTCCCGACCGCCATGCGCGAGGCCAATGCCCGTATCCGCCGGGCCGTGGACGAGGCGCTGCTGGAGGCGGTAACCGCCCGGCGCCGTACAAAGAGAGAAGAAGAGGCATAACCCGCCCCATGGAGAAGACTTACGACCCGACCCGCCTGGAAGGAGACCTCTACCGCTTCTGGGAAGAGAGCGGCCACTTCGCCCCCGGCGGCCGCGGCGAGCCGTACTGCATCATGATTCCGCCGCCCAACGTCACCGGCACGCTGCACATGGGCCACGCCTTCCAGGACACGGTGATGGACGCGCTCACCCGCTACCACCGCATGGACGGCTTCAACACCCTGTGGCAGCCCGGCACCGACCACGCCGGCATCGCCACCCAGA
>SKJZ01000039.1 GCA_007121755.1 Halorhodospira sp.
CTACTCGGCCGATCGGGAGCGCGCGCAAAAACTCGCGGCGCTGACGCGCCGCTCAGACAGCTTGCGCGCTCTCCGCTTCGCGGAGTCCTGATCGGCCTGCGATGCTCGGCGCGTCCGGAGGCCGCCCGGCAGGGATTCCGCCCCGGCCATACGACCCGAACGCTTAGTAATGTCTCACTCCGCCAGTGCGAGGGGGCGGTCAGGCCGCCGGGCTGCTCCAAGGCCACGGTTGCGGGCGGTCCAGATGGAACCCCTGGCCGTAGTCTACGCCCATCCGGCAAAGGCTCTCCCGCACCTGTTCGTTCTCGACGAACTCCGCTACCGTGTGGATGCGCATCACTTGGCCGACCCGCTGAATCGCCTGGACCATGGCGTGGTGGACCTCGTCGGCGTCCATGTCGCGGACGAAACTGCCGTCGATCTTGAGGTAGTCCACCGGCAGTTCGCGGAGATAACCGAAAGACGACATCCCCGTGCCGAAGTCGTCCAGCGCCGTGCGGCAACCCAATCGCCGGGCGTTGAGAAGCAACTCGCGGGTCTGCTCCAGGTCCGAAACGGCGCTGGTCTCGGTGATCTCGAGACAGATACACGACGGTGGAATGTGGTACTTTTCGAAGCATCGCCGGACGAAGGGGAGGAACTCCGGATCGTTCAGGGAATTCCCGGAAATGTTGATGCTGGTTACGGAGTCGCGTCGCGCGGGTTCCGCCCGGAGCATTCTGGCGATGCCGTCAAAGACGGTCTCCACCACCCACCGATCGACCGCCGGCATGATGTTGTAGCGTTCGCCGGCCGGAATAAAGAGGCCCGGTGAGACTTGGTTGCCCTCATGGTCACGCAGCCGCAAAAGGATCTCGCCGTGCGGACCGCCGCCGCTGCCGTTGAGGGAGTGGATCGGCTGATAGTAAAGCTCGAACCGCTCTTCCTCCAAGGCTTGCGGTAGAATACTGGCCCACTCCAATTCGGCGTGGCGCCGTTCAAAGGTGCTACTAGCGGCGTCGTAGACCTGTATGCGGTTCCGCCCACGGTCCTTGGCCTCGTAGCAGGCGTGGTCCGCCGCCTGTAACAGCGAGGACATGTCGTCCGCTCCGGGGGTGATCGGGGCTACGCCGATACTGGCCCCAATGGAGAAAGTGCGGGCGCCCCACTGAAAGCGGAATGTGCGGATGCGGTCGATGAGTGACTGCGCTACCTCGAGCGCGTGGTCCATGTCGTCGTTCCGGATCAGGAGGCCGAACTCGTCGCCACCGAGGCGGGCCAGTAAATCACCCTCCTGCAGATCGCGAGAGAGCCACGCGGAGAGCTCGCGGAGCAGTTCGTCCCCAGCCGAATGGCCGCAGGTGTCATTGACCAGTTTAAACTGGTCAAGATCGACATAGAGCAATGTGTGCCGGGAGCCGTCCGGGTCCGTGGGCTCCTTGAGCAGGGTGGCCATTCGCCGTTCGAACTCGCGCCGGTTGCACAGACCGGTCAACGGGTCGCGTGCCGCCTGCCAGGCGAGTTCCGCCTCGCGCTCCTTGTCGCGGGTGATATCACGGATGATAGCGGTGTAGCGTTGTCGGCCGCCGAACTGGAAGTCGCTCACGGCGATGTAGGCGGGGAATGTTTTTCCGGCGCGGCTGCGCGCTTCGATCTCCGCGCCACCGTCGTGTCCGGCGGCGTGGAGGCGTTCCATCAGTGTTGCGGCGTCCTCGTCCCGATCCAGGTCAGCGAACAGCATGGTCGCCGGCTGGTGGAGGATTTCCTTGGTGTGGTAACCGAACAGGTCCACCGCCGCGCGGTTGAAGGTCTCGATAAGACCGGCCTCATCCGTTGTGATAATGCCGTCGACGGTGGTGTTGAGCATGACCCGGGCCCACTCCTCGTGTTCCCGGATAACCTCCCTGGCTCGATGGCGCTCCCCGATATCGGTAAAGACCGCGAGGTAGTAGATGGGTTGATCGTGCTCGTCGAGGGCGGCGTTGATGGTCAGCCACTGGGGGTAGACGTTGCCGTCCTTGCGGCGATTCCAAACCTCGCCCTGCCAATGGTGCTCACTCTTCAGGGCCTGCCGCATCGACTGGTGAAAATCCGGTGCATGCAGGCCGGATGAGAGGATGGACGGCGTCTTGCCGATCACCTCGTGCGGCGCGTAGCCGGTGATGCGGGTGAATGCCGGATTGACGCGCAGGATCACATCGTTCGGGTCCGTGAGCATAAGGCCTTCGTGCATATGCTCGAAGGCCGTCTCTGCCAGCGCCAATTGCTCTTGTTGGAAGTGGCGGGCGGTGACGTCGCGCAGAACGGCGATGAGATGCCGCTGCTCAGCCGCGTCGTCGCTGTGGACCCGGATCATCCATTCGCCACGGAAGGTGGTGCCGATGGAGGTGCGATGAATGAGTTCGCCCGACCAGGCGCCATGGGATTCCAGCGCTTTGCGGATGGCCGCCGCATTGGCGCCCTCGCCCTCCATGAAGGGCGCCCGCGTACCAATCGCGGCCTCCGGGGCGTGTCCGGTGAGCCGGCCGTACGCGGAGTTGGCGTACTCAATGGTGGGGCTGTTCTCCCCGTCGAGGTCGATGCCGGTGATTAGAATCGCGTCGCGGCTGTGCTCCAGCGCGGCCCGAAAAAGCCCGCAGTCCTGTAAAGAGGGAGTTGCCGAGTGTGTGGAATCGGGATCAGACATCAGAATGCAAAGCCACGGCCCCAAGGTGGTTGCCATTGTATGCCAACTGCGGGTTTAACCCTACGGGGGCGTGCAGATATCAGGCGCGTGTGATATTGCGGCTACGGGCGGCCGGCGATCGGTTACCGTCGGTGCCGTAGGTTACGGGCGCATCCTCTTCGCCGCCTTGGGCGAGTATCTCCATCAGCCGTCGGCGGTAGGCTAGGTTTCGGTGAATCAGACGGCCGTTGGCCTCGTTTAATAGCTGAACGGCAGAGATCCGTTCCTCCAGTTGGTCCCAGGCCGCCCGAAGTTCTTCATCCGCGCTGCGCAGCAGGAGGCGCACGCCGTTCCGTCCTTCGGGGAGCCCGGTTTCGGCATAGGCGGTGCGCCAATCCGTTTCGGCCGCCTCAAGATCCGCCAGGTATTCCGATTTCCGCCGAAGAAGGGGTTCCAGTTGGTCGAGGTCGCCTGCGCGTAGCATGCGGCCTTCCTCTTCTAGTACGGCCGCCACCTGGTCGGCACGGGCCGCGCATGCCTCGACACACAGCCGCAGCCGTTCGAGGAGTTCACGGTCACTGCTGCCGGGCGAGAAGACGCGTTCCAATGCGGCGCTACTCGTCGTCGTTGATCAACGCTTCAAGTTCTGCGAACTTGCGCGCGACTTTCTCGGCGTCTACAGGGTAGTCGCCATTGGCGATACGCTCTTTCAGCGCATCCACACGTTCACGATCGATCTCGGGCGTCTCTTCGATGCGGTCGCGAATGGTCTGGAGGCGATCCGACAAAGCGGCTTCGTCTTCGCCGCCCGCGCGCGTGGTACGGCCGGCTTCGGCCGCTACTCCCCCGCTGCCGTTGACCTTTTGACCCTTGCCGGACGTTAAGGCGCCGGGCGCTGTCGGACGGGGGCCATTATCGATCGGGTTGGACATCGGGCTCTCCTCAACCGGGCTTCTATCTCTCAAAATTAGCCTGACCGTCGCGGCCTAATTCGGCCGCAACTCCGCTATAACACACTATCGGCCGCTCTCAATGGAACTTTAGCCCTCATTAGCTACATTGGAACACCGTTGGTCAGAACGCAACCTCGACGCGGTTCGGCGCGGTTACGCGGCCTTCAATCTCACGGCCGGAATCAAGGTTCCGTACCCGGATGCGGTCGCCCTCGCGGCCGTTCTGCAACGCTTCGCCCCGCCCGGTGATTTGAATACCGTTGCCCCTTCCAGCCTCAATGACTACCTCGCTTCCCCGGCGAATGAGCAGGGGCTCTTCGACCGACCGGGCGGTAATAATATCCCCTTCCCGAATCGATCGGCGCGCTTCCAGGCCTGCCACGTCGTCGGGTTGTGTGAACCAGGCGTCGCGATGGCGGCTGATGTCGCGGGCGCTTATACGGAGGTCATCGGAAAGGATTCGGCTGCCGCGGTGCAGTGGGCGGGCGGCTACGACGACTTGCGAGTGGATCTCCACGCTAACGGGCACGTAGATCGTCCACGGCGCTGCCCCCGTGCAGCGAACGCCTACCGTGGTGGCGCGCAGCGGGTCGCGGCCGTGGGGTAGGAAGCCCTCCAGTGGTTCGTCGCAAGCGTGCAGGCGCAGCCGTTGGTCCGGCCGAGCGGCGCTCACGGATATGGTGCCTTCGTGCATGCTCTCCAGGGCTGCGGTCAAATAGGACTCCGCCGTCTCCTGGATTACCGAGACCGACTGTATCGGTTCGGCCGCGGCGGTCGTTGCGAGGCAGAGCGTCGCCATGGCGACGCCGTGGCGACGTGCGGCCGACAATAATCCGGCGCTTTGCCGCGCGGACGCCCCCGATTGCCGAAGCCTCAGGCGGCGCATAGGCCTTATGTGGCTATGCTCTGGCATACCTTCGGCACCTTCGCCGGGATCTCTAATCTAGACAATACAGCAAGTATTATGCCGTATAACAACGCTTAGAGTGCTTTCACCTCTCTGTAGAGGGGATTACCATGTCTCCGGGGCGGCGGTGCCGCAGCGTGTAGGTAATCGTGGAGGAGTCTGAACGGGGATGGCCGGAATACTGGACTCAGTCGACCAGCGTACACAGCTGGCCGGCCAGAATCGCATGGAGCTGCTGCTGTTCCGTTTCGACGGCAGGCAGCGGTACGGCATCAATGTCTTCAAGGTCCGGGAAGTGCTTCCGGCACTGGAGTTGCAACGGGTTCCTCACTCGCATCCGGTGGCGGTGGGTATCGCCCATATCCGCGGCCAGACGATACCGGTGTTCGATTTGAGCCTCGCCACCACGGGCCGGCCGTTGGAGAAGAGCGAGGGGAACTACATCATTATCTCCGAGTACAACCGCCAGGTTCAGGGCTTTCTGGTCGCCGGTGTCGACCGGATCATCAATATGAACTGGGAGGACGTGTTGCCGCCGCCCTCGTCGGGGGCCGGCGGCACCTATTTGACCGCCATTGCCCGTATTGAAGGGGAGATGATCCAGATCATCGATGTGGAGAAGGTGTTGGCCGAGGTGAATGCCGCGGGCGGGGCGGATCTCCACACCACCGAGGGCGGCGGCGTTGACGAGGTAAGCGGCGCCGGCGACTATCTGGTGCTGGCGGTGGACGACTCCGCGGTGGCCCGTAAGCAGGTTACGCGGACCATTGATGATATCGGATTGCGTTCCGTGGCCGCCACGAACGGCCGGGAGGGGTTGGAACAGCTTCGGGAGTGGGCCGAGCAGGATCCTTCGCCACTGCGCGACCTGATCATGGTGATCTCCGATATCGAGATGCCGGTGATGGACGGGTATACTCTCACCCGCCGGATCCGTGAAGACCGGCGCTTGTCCCATGTGCATGTATTGCTGCACACGTCGCTGAGCGGAGTCTTCAACGCGGAGATGGTCCAGCGTGTCGGCGCCGATGACTTTTTGGCGAAGTTTCACTCCCAGGATCTCGCGGATCGGATTCGTGCGAGACTGGATGAGCGAATGGAGAGCCGTTAGGGTTCCCCGCTGCCGGCGGCGCGGCTGCCGTACGGTCCGGGTTGGATTTCGGGCTCCTTAATTGAATCGAGGATGAGACAGGGGGGATCGGTTTGTCGGCCGTTTCCATTCGCAACGAGGATTATCAGGCATTTAGCCGCTTCCTGGAGCGCTCCTGCGGTATCGTCCTCGGTGATAACAAGCAGTACCTGGTGGCCAGCCGGTTGGGGCCGTTGTTGGATGAGCAGGGCATGGCGGGTTTGGGTCAATTGGTCCAGGCTTTGGAGAGCCCCTCCGGTCGCGACTTGAAGGGCCGGGTCATCGAGGCGATGACCACCAACGAGACGCAGTGGTTCCGCGACACATACCCGTTCGAGGTGCTGCGCAAGCATATCCTTCCTGAATTGGAGCGCCAAGGCGTCAGGACAGCGCGTATTTGGAGCGCCGCCAGCTCTTCGGGGCAGGAGGCGTACTCCATTAGTATGACGTTGGAGGAGTATAAGGCCCAGGGCGGCCGGCTGGAGGCCGAGATCGTGGGCACCGACATCTCTCCGGCCATGGTCCAGCAAGCCACCGCGGCCCGTTACCGCGCCAATGTGGCTAGGCGCGGGCTCTCGGTCGAGCGTCAGCAACGTTTCTTCGATTCCATTGGGGAGAATACCTGGGAGGTTAAGCCCCACGTCCGTCGGCGGGTCTCCTTTAAGGTCCACAATCTTTTGGAAAGCTACGCCGGCTTGGGCAAGTTCGACTTGGTGTTCTGCCGTAATGTGTTGATCTATTTCGGGTGGGAGTCCAGAAAGGACATTATTGAGCGGATGGCCAGCGTCATGAAGCCCGGCGCCTATTTGATCGTCGGCGCCTCCGAGTCGCTGGCTCGGCACTCCGAGGAATTCGAGTTGGTGCGCCTAGACGGCGGCGTGATCTACCGCCGCCGGTAACGATTTCAGCGCCGGTCGGGTCCGCCGGCCGGCATATTCTTGCCGCCCTGCCGGCAAACCGTTGCCGGGTCTGCCCCTTGTTCCGGTCGCTGGCAGCGGAGCGAGTACCCCACCCAAGTCGCCGGGCGGCTCCTGTGGCACTGCCCGGCGCCGAGTTCACCAGCCTCTCCCCGCCTTGTTCCTGTTCACTGGCACGACTTCTGCATCCATCCGTAGGCGGAAGTCTGTTTGAAAGGTGATTGATGAGCACGGGAATGGACAAGCTGTTCGGTATTCCGGAGCAGGCGATGCGTCTACGGGGGGAGCGCCATCAATTGCTCGCCTCCAACATTGCCAATGCCGACACGCCGAACTACAAGGCGCGGGATATGGATTTCCAGCAGGCCATGCGGCAGGCTGGCGCGCCGCCTGCGCGGCCTCTGCAGGCGACCCACGCTCAACACCTTCAGCCGCCGCCTTCAGACATGCTGTCGGCGGCGGATCCGAAATCTTTATACCGTGTTCCCCACGGAGCGGCGTTGGACGGGAATACGGTGGAGACCCATGTGGAGCAAGCCAAGTTTGCCGAGAACGCGGTCAACCACCAAGCCACGATGGAGTTTCTGGGCGGCCGGATTCGTAAGTTGACCAGCGCCATCCGCGGAGAGTAGAGCCATGCCGTTAATGCACGCCATCGATGTCGCCGGAACCGGGATGAATGCGCAGCAAGTCCGGCTCAACACCGTGGCCAGTAACCTGGCGAATGCGGAGACCGTCGCGCCGACACCGGAAGAGGCGTATCGGGCGCGCCAACCGGTGTTCGCGGCGGCCCTGCACAAGGCTCAAGGGGGGTATCCGGAGTGGGGTGGCTCACAACCTCCTGGGCAGTGGAACGGTCCTCCCCCGTGGGCGGAGCATCAAGGGCCGGTAGCGTATCAAGCCCAGTTCTTTCAAGACCCGCTGGCCTTGCCGGCGGAGCGCGCTCTTGGGTTCGAGGATCCGTGGGCTTCGCCGTCTCCGAGCGTTCCGGTCTTCATGCCGGGCGTGGTGGAGAGCGATGCGGAAATCGAGCCCATCTACAAGCCGCACCATCCCCAGGCCGACGAGAACGGCTTTGTATACCGCTCCAATGTGAACCCCATCGAGGAGATGACCAATATGATCTCGGCGTCTCGTTCATTCCAAAACAATGTCGAGGTCATGAACACCTCGCGGGATCTCATGCTGGAGACTCTGCGACTCGGCAGATAGGGAGGAGGTCATGCTGAACCCAGCACAAATGGCGGGGCTTGCCGGCGATGGAGGAAAGCCGGGCGGTATCCCGGAGGAGTTGCTTCTCCCCAAAGAGGAGGAGAACGGCTCCAACGATATCACCCACGAGGACTTCCTCAAGCTGATGCTGGCCCAGTTGGAGAACCAGGATCCGACCAACCCCCAGGACACGGAGAAGTTCATGGGGCAGATCGCGCAGTTCACTGCGGCATCCGGAATCAGCCAACTGCAGTCCGACTTCCAGTCGTTCTTTGAGCATATGCGGTCGGATCAGTCCCTGCGGGCGTCCCACTTCGTCGGCCGGGAGGTGGTGGTGCGCGGCGCAGAGGGCTACCTGCCGGAACAGGGGGAATTGCAGGCTGTAATCGACCTCAAGGAGACGGCGCCGAACTTGACGGTGGACGTCGTCAGTCAATCGGGGGAACGGATCTACCGGGAGCGGCTTGGCGAGCGGTCGTCGGGCGAGCACCCCTTCCAATGGGACGGGACGGACGAGGACGGTCAGCGGCTGCCCGCGGGTAGCTACAAGATCAACGCGTACATCGAGGATGGCGATGAACGCCACGGCGTGCCCACCCTGGTGGGGGCGCCGGTGACCAGTGTCAGCTTGGGGCGCGACGGGCGACCGCCAATGCTTAGCGTGGCCGGCCAGGGAGAGGTCTCCCTGGACGAAGTGCGGCGAATTCGGTAATTCGGCTCGAAAAGGGAGTCTGCCATGTCTTTTAATGTTGCTTTGACCGGTATCAATGCGGCCTCCAAGGATCTCGAGGCCACCAGTAACAACCTGGCCAACTCGGGGACTACGGGATTCAAACGGTCGCGGGCCGAGTTCAACGACCTCTTCGCCATGGGGCCGATGGGGATTCCGCAACTCGCGATCGGCCAAGGTGCGCGCCTGGCCAACGTCGGGCAGATGTTTACCCAGGGCTCTTTCGACTTTACCGAGCGTAGCCTCGACCTGGGGATCGAGGGCGGCGGCTTCTTCCGGTTGGAAGACGACGGTGCGGTCACCTATTCACGGGCCGGGCAGTTTGAAGTCGATCGAGAAGGCTATATCGTCAACAACACGGGTAAGCGGTTGACCGGTTACCGGACCGACGAGGCGGGGAACCGTATCGGCGATGGCCGGGATCAGTTGCGTTTGCCCACGGAAGGCATCCCCGCGCGTTCCACAAGCGGCGTGGAGGTGGGGGCCAACCTGAACGCCGATGTCGAGGCCATGGGACGGAACCAGGTGCCGTTCAACCCCGAGGATACCGAAACCTTCCACGAGTCGACCACGACCACGGTGTACGACTCCCAAGGGTCGGCGCGGGATGCGACGTTCTATTTCGTTAAGAGGGGACCGAATGATTGGGACGTCTATACCGAGATCGAGGGTATGGACTGGGACGATGAGAATTCTCCCTATTTCGGTCCTCATCAGTTGGAGTTTGATGAGGCCGGTAATTTGGCCGGTGAGAACGGGGTAGCGGCCTACGAAGGCGAGTTTGCCGCGGCCGTGGAGGACCTGGATATCGAGGTCGACTTCCGCGAGGTGACGCAGTTCGCCCGCCCGTTCAGCGTCACCCGCGTCAGCCAGGATGGATATGCCGCGGGTGAGTTCGAGAACGTCGACGTGGAGAAGGACGGCCGGATCTTCGCTCGGTACAGCAACGGGCAGGCCCAGGTGGTGGGGCAGGTCGGATTGACCAGCTTCCCGTCGGAGGAGCGGCTTCTCAGCGTCGGCGAAACTTCCTGGCAGGAGACCTTCGAGGCCGGAGATCCGCTGATCGGGGTGCCCGGGCAGGGGACGTTCGGCAGGATCGAGAATGGCGCGTTGGAGCAGTCGAACGTCGATGTGGCGCATGAGCTGGTGAACATGATTACCGCCCAGCGGAACTTCTCCGCCAATGCGCGCATGGTCACCACTCAGGACCAGATCACCCAGGAGATTATCAACATCCGGTAAGGAGGGAGCGGCCTCCGGGCCGCTTCCCGCTGAGGTGACAAGCCTATGGACCGTCAGCTCTACATTGCGATGACCGGGGCGAAGCACTCCCTGGAGGCGCAGCGCCACAACAATAACAACCTGGCCAATGCCAATACGCCGGGTTTCCGCGCTGACCTAGATAGCTTCTACCAGGCGCCAATGCACGGGCCGGGTTTCGCGACCCGGGCGTACGCTGAAGAGCTGCGAGCCGGAACCGACTTTTCTGGCGGAACGGTGATGACCACCGGGCGGCCACTGGATGTCGCCATCCAGGACGAGGGGTGGTTTGTGGTGCAGGCGACGGACGGCAGCGAAGCGTATACCCGGCGCGGGGACTTCCAGGTCAACGCCGCCGGTTTGCTTACGACCGGTGACGGTCTGATGGTGATGGGCGAGGCGGGACCCATCGCGATTCCGCCGGACAGCAAGGTGGAGGTCGGGGATGACGGTGTGATCACCGCGATACCCGACGGCGTCCCGGAGGCCCCGATACAGGTCGATCGCTTCCGGCTGGTGAATCCCCCTCTCGGGGGACTCTTCAAGCACGAGGACGGGCTGTTTCGGTTGCACGATGGACAGGCCGCCCCGGATGACGCGGCGGTTCGGGTTAAGAGCGGTGCGCTGGAAGGCAGCAATGTGAATATGGCCGAGGCGTTGGTCCAGATGATCGATCACGCGCGGCAGTTCGAGACCCACGTCAAGATGATGACCACGGCCGAGCGGAACGAGGAGACATCGGCCCAACTTCTCCGCCATCCAAGCTGATGGCCGTAACCGAGTAGCTGTTTAAGGAGATATAGGCGATGAATCCGGCACTTTGGGTGAGCAAAACCGGCCTGGATGCGCAGCAGAAGAGCATGCAGGTGGTTTCCAACAACTTGGCGAACGTCAACACCAACGGATTCAAGAAGGATCGAGCGAATTTCGAGGATCTGTTCTACCAGACGGTGCGTCAGCCCGGCGGGCAGTCGAGCCAGGACACGCTGCTGCCCACCGGCCTGATGCTCGGCACCGGCAGCCGCGTGGTCGGGACCGAGAAGATCCATACCCAGGGCAACATTATCCAGACGGAGCGCAGCCTCGACGTGGCTATTGAGGGTAAGGGGTTCTTCCAGATCCTCCGGCCGGATGGCGAGGTGGCCTACACCCGTGACGGCGGCTTTCAGCTCAACCAGGACGGGCAGATCGTGACTTCCGGAGGGTACTTGCTGGAGCCGGCGATCGCGGTGCCCGAGGAGGCCGAGCATGTGACGATCGGGACCGATGGCACGGTGAGCGCGAAGATGCCGGGGGAGGCGCAGCCTCAGGAACTTGGACAGTTGGAACTCGCGGATTTTATCAATCCGGCGGGGCTGCAGCCGGTCGGTGAAAACCTGTTTGTCGAGACGGCGGCCAGTGGCGGCCCATTGATCGGTGTCCCCGGAGAGAACGCGCTCGGGACGGTGATGCAGGGGGCGCTGGAGTCTTCCAATGTCAATATCGCCGAAGAGTTGGTCAACATGATTGAGACGCAGCGCGGCTTTGAGACCAATACACGGGCGCTCTCCACGACCGATCAGATGCTGCAATTCATGAACCAGAACGTCTGAACCGGCCGGTAGCCGTAGGGGGTAATGGACGATGAGGAGAGTCGCCTTCGCAGTGTGTGGCGCGATGGTGCTCGGCGCCTGCGCCCCGCTGCCGCCGGAGGACGCCCCGGAGCCGATGCCGCTGACCGCGCCACGGATCGACCTCTCCGACAATGGGAACGGCGAGGTGGGCATGATGTTCGAGGAAGAGCGGTCGCTGCGTCTGTTCGAGGATCGCAGCGCCCGGCGGCGTGGGGATCTGGTAACCGTGATAATCGAGGAACAGACCGCGGGGAATAAGTCCGTGAGTTCCAGTATGAACCGGTCCGCCGGCGCCGAAATACCGGCGCCGCGGATTGGCGATCAGGATTTGGAGATCGCTGGGCGGCCTTTCGCCTTTGAGCACGAGGGGGATGCCGCGTTCGAAGGACAGGGGCAGGCGGATCAGGCGACCAACCTGACTGGCACGATCACCGCCGTGGTGGTCGACACGATGCCCAATGGCCATCTGGTCATACAGGGCGAGAAGGCCGTAACCGTTAGCCAGGGCCAGGAGTATGTGGTTGTTTCGGGGATCGTTCGCGCCGACGACGTGGCGCCGGACAACACTGTTTCATCCAATCTGATCGCGAATATGCAACTGAGCTACACCGGCAGTGAGACGATCGACGACACAACGAAGCCCGGCTGGTTGACTCGCTTCCTTATGCGGCGCCTTTAGCCGATGCAATGTCTGTATCGACCGGAGTTTCTCAACGATTCAACCGGGATGGGGCCAATGAAAATGGGTAAGCGCAAAATGGGAATCCGGCAAAAAGCGTGGTTCGATCGGGTAGTGCTGGGCGCCATGGTATTTGCCGTCCTGGCCGCGACGGGGGCCGCCGCGGCCGAGCGGATCAAGGATATCTCCACCATTTCCGGCGTTCGTAGTAATCAATTGGTGGGGTACGGCCTGGTAGTGGGGCTGGACGGGACCGGCGACCAGACGCCGTTCACGGAGCAAAGCCTGCGTTCCATGCTTGCGACTCAGGGGGTGACCGTGCCCCCGGACGTCGATCTCAGGACAGACAACGTCGCCGCGGTCATGGTCTCGGCGGAGTTGCCGGCGTTCGCCCGTTCCGGGCAGCGCATCGACATCACGGTCTCGTCCATTGGTAACGCTGAGACACTGCAGGGCGGGGAGCTCTTGATGACGCCGTTGCGTGGGGTGGACGATCGTATCTACGCCGTCGCCCAGGGAAGCGTCATTGTGGGTGGGCTCGGTTCCGCCGGCGCGCAGATCGACATCGAAACCCCCGGCACGGCTTCCATGCCGCGAGGGGCCATCGTGGAACGGCGAGCCCCGTCCAATTTCGCCGACCAGGATGAAGTAGTCCTCAATCTGAATACGCCCGATTTTACGACCGCACGGCGCACCGCCGAGGTTATTAACGAGCAGCTGGGTCCGAATACCGCGCGGGCCGCCGACGCGGTGACGGTACGCGTGCGGGCGCCTCGCGACCCGGACCGGCGGGTCAGCTTTATCTCCTTCCTGGAAGAGTTACGGGTTACTCCGGGAGAGGCGCCGGCGCGGGTCATTGTGAACGCCCGGACCGGAACCATTGTCATGGGGTCCAAAGTGCGCGTGCTCCCGGCGGCGGTGACCCACGGCAGTATGACCGTGGCGATTGAGGGGGCGCCAGAAGCGGAACTGAACGGAGAAGCGGCGGCCGATGGGGGCGAGGATTCGATGTTTGTCTTTGAGCCGGGGGCCGATCTCAACGAGATCGTGAACGCGGTGAACAGCGTCGGCGCCAGCCCAGGGGACTTGGTCGCGATCCTGGAAGCCCTGAAGGCGGCGGGCGCCTTGCGGGCGGAACTACTGGTGATCTAGGAGGTTTTGGTGCGTGATGCTCACATGCTCGGCAACGCGCTGCAGCCCGAAGGGCTGACCAGCCTGCGCGGCCGGCTCCAGCAGCCGACGGCCGAAGACATCCGTGAGGTCGCCCAGCAGTTCGAGAGTGTCTTCGTCGAGATGATGCTCAAACAGATGCGCGCCGCCACACCAGGGGAGAGCATGTTTGGCGGGAATGCGGAAGATACCTATCGCAGCCTGTTCGACCGCCAGATGGCTCTGCAAGTTGCCCGGGGCGAGGGGATCGGATTGGCGCCGATGATCGAGCGCGAGATGCGGCGCAACGTTGGGCTGGAGACCGATGAGGCGCAGGCCGTGCGGGGGTTGGAGGACTACCGCCGGCAGCCGGTCACCCTTCCCCGGTCCGCGGATGAATCAGCGGTGAGTGGCGTGGTGGAACCGGGCGGTGCCGAGAGCGCGGCGCCCGAAGACCGCGGGGGGGCAACCGGGCTGGGCGGTAAGGGTCCGGCTTGGAGTACCCCGGAAGAGTTCGTCGAGGCCATTGGGCCAGCCGCCAGACGCACCGCCGAAAAGTTGGGAGTGCCGGCGGTGGCGCTTGTCGCCCAGGCTGCCTTGGAGACCGGCTGGGGGCAACATGTGATTCGGGACGGCGAGGGGCGTAGCTCCAATAACCTGTTCAATATCAAGGCGCACACCTCCGCATGGAAGGATGAGAGTGTCCGTGTGCCGACATTGGAGTATCGTGACGGAATACCGCAGCGGGAGTTCGCTGATTTTCGCGTTTACGACTCGGTGGAGGATAGCTTCCGCGACTACGCCGACTTTCTTCAACGCAACCCCCGTTATCGGGCGGCCCTGGAGGTTGGCGACGACCCGTCGCGCTTCGTAAGGGCCTTGCAACAGGCCGGTTACGCCACCGATCCGCGCTACGCCGAGAAGTTGGAGCGGATCATGGAGAGCACGCGCGGTGACCACGTTCGCGCGGGCGCGGATGTGCTCAAGATTCCGGACGATGTGCCGACAGGTTAAGTGAGAGACGGACCCGCGGGTCCGCACAGGTAGAGCGCCATGGCAGACATACTGCAGACTGGGATCTCCGGGCTCCGCGCTTCGCAGCGCGGACTGGCGACTACTTCGCACAATATCTCCAACGTCAACACCGACGGCTTCAGCCGCCAGCGGGTGGAGCAGGATAGCTCACTGCCCAAATACTTCTCGCGGGGCGCGATCGGCACCGGCACGCAGGTACAGACCATCGCCCGGATGAGCGAAGAGACCCGTGTGGACGCCCTTCGGCGGAACCACACTGAGTACGAGCGGCTGGATACGCTGCAGGAGATGACCGGGCGGATCGACAATCTGGTGGCCGACCCCGACGCCGGCCTCAGCCCGGTGCTGCGGGGGTTCTTCGACGCGGTGGAGGAGGTGGCCAACGACCCCTCCAATACCGTTGCCGCCCAACAGTTGTTGACCCAGGGGCAAACCTTGGTGGACCGGTTTGATACGCTGGACCGGCGATTGCTCGATCTGGGTAACGACGTCAATAAACGGATTGAGGTGCAGGCCGAGCAGGTGAACGGCTTGGCGGAGTCGATAGCCGACTTGAATAATGAGATCCGCCGCCGGTGGTTACGGCCGGAGCGGCCGCCCAATGATCTGCTCGATCGCCGCGAGGAGAAGATTCGTGAGCTTTCGGAGTTGGTCGAGGTGCGTATTACGCACCAGGATGATCTGGCGCTGAACGTGGCGATCGGCAGCGGTCAGCCGCTGGTTACCGGTGACCGGGCCAATGAGGTTCAAGTGGTGCAGAACCCCTACGATCCCGAGCGGCCCGAGTTGGCGGTGAAGGTCGGGGAGCGGGAGCTGCAGGTCAGCCAGTCCATACGTGGTGGAACCCTCGGCGGTTTGTTGGAGTTCCGCGACGACGTCCTGGATAAGACGCGGGACGAGTTGGGCAGGGTCGCTACCTCGGTGGCGGCTGCCTTCAACGAGCAGCACAATCGCGGCGTCCAATTTGATGCCGGCCATCCGCTCCCCGGTGGGGATTTTTTCCGTCACGCGGAGGTCAGTGTCGCGCGGCATCCGCGTAACGAAGGAAGCGAACGGCCCGAGGTGGTGATTGACCGGGATGATATTGGAGGTCTCACCGGCCAGAACTACCTGTTGACCCAGGTCGACGGCGACTGGGTGCTGCGGACAGAAGGGCATTCCGAAGAGCGGGCGCTCGGTCTCGACATTGAAGCCGACGCGGACGGGCGCTACCGCGTGGACGGAATGATCATTGCGCCGCCAAGCGATGCCGCCGATGGGGATCAGTTCCGGATCGCGCCCACCCGGGAAGGCGCCCGGGAGGTCGAAGTCCGCCTGTCGCGTCCCACTCAGGTGGCTACGGCCGCACCGGCGCTTACCGGCGAGGCCCTCAATGACGAGGGGCAGAGTATCAATAGCGGGCGTGGCCATATCAGTTTGCCCGTCGTTGGGGATGCACGGGGCGTGATGGAGGCGTTGGAGGAGGGAGGCGCTCTGTCCAAGGGGGTGACCCTGGAGTACGTGGAGGAGGCCAACGGCGACTCCTTCTTCCAAGTGTATGTCGGGGGCGAGGCTTTACCCGGCGCGAGACTCGCCTACCAACCGAGCGATCCCCAACTGGGCGAGGTCTATAACCTGTCCGAGGTCGAGGGGCTGGAGGGGCTCGATATCGAGATCCGCCTGTACGGGGAGCCCGATACAGGCGACCGGTTTGCGGTGACCGGTAACTATGAAGGCATTGGCGATAACACCAACGCGCTGCGGTTGGCGGAATTGGCCGAGACGGGGATTATGGATCGCGGTAACAGCACGTTCCAGGAGGCGTACAGCTCGATGGTCGGCGAGGTGGGTGCCTACAGCGCACGGGTTCAGACCAATCGGGATGCCCAGTACGCCTTGTTGCAACAGGCCGAGGAGGCGTGGGAATCGCTCTCCGGGGTGAACCTCGACGAAGAGGCCGCCAAGATGATGGAATTACAGCGGTCCTACCAAGCCGCGGCACAGGTGATCACCACCGCCGATGAAATCTTCCGGGAACTGCTCATGGCGGTCCGGCGCTAGGAGATCGTGAGCCGTGCGTGTATCCACCAGCCATATGCAGAATACCGGCGTCCAGAACATGACTGGACAGCAGCAGGGTATTACCGATACCCAGACCCAGTTGGCGAGTGGCCGCAAGGTCTTGCGCCCGTCCGACGATCCGCCGCGGGCGGCGCGTAGCCTCGATTTGGAGCGGGCAGTGCAGTCCGTTGAACGTTTCAACCGGAACGTTGACATGGCACGGACGCGGCTGAATCTCTCCGAAGCGACCATGGACCAGGCCGGGGACCAGTTGCAGCGCATTCGTGAACTGGCGGTCCAGGCAGCCAACGACAGCCAGGATCGGAGAACCCGCAGCTATATCGCATCGGAGGTGCGCGAGCGCTACCAGCAATTGGTGCAGCTTGCGAACAGCCAGGACGGTAACGGTGAATACCTCTTTGCCGGCGCGAAGACGAGGACGCGTCCGTTCAGTCTGGGGCCCGACGAGAAGGTGACCTACCTCGGCGATCAAAATCAACGCCAAGTGCGAATCGGCCCCGGCCGGCAGATCGCCGTCGACAACTCCGGCTTCGACGCCTTTATGAAGGTCTACCACGGCAACGCCCAGTACGACGCGCGCGAACATCCGGACAACACGGGCACCGGTGTGGCCACGGTGGTCGACCGTGGGGTCCAGCGCTTCGATCCCCATATCGACGAGTACCGGGTCCGCTTTGCCGAGGACGACCAGGGCAGCCTGCGCTACGCGGTGGAGCGTAGCCACGACATAACCGATCCCGCGGCGTGGGAGTGGGTGGTGCCGGCGGAGGGCGGCAACGGTCAGCCCCCGGCCATCGAGGACGCCCCCATCTATGAACAGGGCGCGACAATCGAGCTGGATGAGGGCATCCGGATCGTCTTGGATGGCGAGCCCGACCCGGCTGCCGACTTCGCTGCCGCCGATCCGGGCGATACCTTCCATGTGCGTGGCAGCCGGCCGCAATCGATCTTCGATACGGTGAAACAGTTCATCGACGCGTTGGAGGAAGACGGCGAGGGGCCCGGATTCCGCAATGCAGTGAACCGGGCCATCGGCGATATCGATCTCGGCTTGGAGAACACCTTCCGGGTCCGCGCGGAGTTGGGTGCCCGCCAGTCGACGCTGGATACGGAGGAGGCCGGCAACCGGGCGGCCCTTGTTGACCTCCAGGAAGCGTTGTCCCGCGAGCAGGATCTCGACTACGCCGAGGCGACCGGCCGTTTCAATCAGGAGCTAACCGGCCTTCAGGCCGCCCAGATGTCTTTTAGCCGTATCCAAGACCTCTCGCTGTTCAATTATATCTAACGGCATCACGCAAGCCCCTGTATGCCGCGCCCTTTATTGGCCTCGTGGTTAGGTGAGACCAAAGGCATCCCAGTCATATCGATCTGAGTGATAGCTGAAGACTAACAATATGCAGGTACGGCTTCGAATCTTCAATTAGAAACGCGAATCATTCTCGTTATCATGTGCGTTCCGTTTATGAGGTGGCTGTCAGCCGCAAAAGAAAGGAGCGCAGCGTGATGAGAAAAGGTTCGCAGCGGAACGCAATACCCTCTGTGGTCGCGGCTGCCACCGTGATGGCGGTCGCAACATACGCCCACGCCGAAGAGACACAGGTTCGTGTCCTGGACCGCCTGACGATTACCGGCGATCCCGACCGTATCCAGGAAATCCCCGGCTCCGCACAATCCTTGGACCGCGAACGCCTCGACCGTCAAGGGTATACCGATCCTCACCGGATCTTGCGGGAGATACCGGGGGTGAATGTGGCCGACGAGGAAGGATTCGGTCAGTTCCCGCATATCAGCATGCGGGGGGTGCCGCCGGAGAGGAACTCGCGCATCACCGTTATGGAAGATCGCGTCTTGGCTGCCCCGGCGCCTTACTCCGCTCCGGCCGCTTACTACTTCCCGCCAATGGGGCGAATGGACGGGGTGGAAGTATTGAAAGGCTCGAGTTCCATCAAGCACGGTCCTTATACCACTGGGGGCGCGCTGAACATGCGTTCCACGCCGCTTCCAGTGGAGCGTTCCGGCAAGGTCGATCTGCTGCTTGGCTCCAACAACGGGCGCCGCAGTCACGCGCATATCGGCGGCACCGAGGGGCAGTGGGGATGGTTGCTGGAGTCGTTTACCGAGCAGAGCGACGGCTTTAAGAAGTTGGATAATCCCCTCTCCGGGCCGAATCAACCCGAGCCGAATACCGGGTTCGATCGGCGCAACCTGATGGGTAAGCTGGGATGGACTAGCGATCCGGCGGACGCCGTCTTTCAAGAGGTGCAATTCAAGTTTGCCACCGATGATCGCACCATCAACGATACCTACCTGGGGCTGACCGAGGAGGACTACAACCGAAACCCCTACCGGCGCTACCGTGGTAGCCAGTTCGACGAGATCAACACTGATCACAATCTTTACCACTTGCAGCACTATATCTCGCTGAATGCGGATACCGATGTTACAACCGATGTCTACTACGCCGATTTCGTTCGCAACTGGTACAAGCTGCACCATGTCGCCGGCACAGGGATCACAGCTATTCTCGATGATCCGGACCAGTTTTCGGACGAGATCAGCTGGATTCGCGGCAATCCCGACGATCCGAGTACCCGCGGCAATGTCCGCGCCAACAATCGCGAGTACTACTCGCGGGGTATTCAGACGCGGGTAACCCACCTCTTCGAGGGGTACGGCTGGGAGCACGATCTGGAGGTCGGACTGCGCTACCACGAGGATGAGGAGGATCGTCTGCAGTGGGAGGACGCCTTCAAAATGGAGGACGGCTTCATGGTCCTCGATGACGGCGGCGAGCCGGGCAGCACAACCAACCGGGTAACCGACTCCCGCGCGATCGCCGCCCACATCCAGAACACGATGCGACGTGGCGCGTGGACGGTCACGCCGGGGCTTCGCTACGAGACCATTAAGTTCACTCGAAGGGACTACCAGGAGGATCCACCGACCCGGTCGGTAACTGAGGCCAAGCGCGACAACACATATGACGTCTGGATCCCCGGTCTCGGTGCAACCTACCGCATCGACGAGAACTGGAGCGTGCTTGCTGGTGTTCATCGAGGTTTTGCGCCGGCCGGCCCCAATCCTGATCTGGATGAAGAGAAGAGCACGAACCTGGAGACGGGGTTCCGTTACCGGGATCGCTTTACACGGGCCGAGGTGATCGGATTTCTCAACGACTATGACAACATCGTGGCCGAGTGTACGGCCGTAGGTGGGGCTGGGTGCGAGGCGGGCGACGCATTCTCCGGCGGGGCGGTTCAGGTCTATGGCCTGGAGGCGTTGATCCTTCACGATCTCGGGCTGTCACGCGGCTGGGCGTACCATGTGCCGATCACATTGTCGTACACCTACACCGTAAGTGAGTTTGAGGAGGATTTCGGAGGGACAGGGCCGAATAATTGGCAGGACGCCGAAAAGGGAGACAGCCTGCCGGAGGTGCCGAAGCATGCGGTCAACCTGGGAATCGGTCTCGGCCGGGACACATGGCGCCTGGATCTGAACGCCAACTACGTCACTGAGGCGCAGGCCAGGGCGGGTAGCGACCACAAGGATCAGACCATCGACTCTAGGGTGTTGCTCGATCTGTCGGGCGAATACCGGGTCCATGGTCACGCCCGCCTCTTCGCCAGCGTCGAAAACCTGGCCGATCAGGAGTACGTCGTCCACCACCGCCCCGCCGGCATGCGTCCCGGCAAACCCCGTGAGCTTTGGGCCGGGGTGAAGGTCGACTTCTAGGGCGGGCTTGCCACTCGCCTTCCCCTCGGGGCGGGCGCGTGCGCCCCGCCACAGGGGTGACGGGTGACCGGTGGATGTTCTCTATATGAACGGCAACGAATCGCCGGGGCTGCATTGCAGCTCCGGCTTTTTTTTGCCGCCCTTTCCGCCCCAGGGGTAAATATTGTCCGGATTGCCGCCGATACCCCAGTGATCGCCTTATAAAGAAGAAGCGCCAGAACGACATTTGGCCCGTAAAATCAATCGGATAGGGTGTAACAGTGTCCGCCGAGAGCGGGCGGCAACTTTTTTCCGCTTTGGGGGGTAAAGGATTGCCGCTCAGGGCCGATAAGGATAACGAAGGCACGATAAGGGTCACCGAAGGCGGCAAGTTGTCGCCGCCCTGGCCTTCCGATGGATTCGCAAAGGAGAGGAGTCATGGCACAGGTAATCAATACCAACGTAGCGTCCCTGAACTCGCAGAGGCACCTGAGTGCCTCGCAGGGCGACTTGGCGACATCGATGGAGCGTCTGTCGTCCGGCCAGCGTATCAACTCCGCGCAGGATGATGCGGCCGGTCTGGCAATCGGTAACCGCTTCTCCGCCCAGATTAATGGTCTGGACCAAGCGGCTCGGAACGCAAACGACGGCATCTCGTTCGCCCAAACGGCCGAAGGCGCCATGGACGAGATGGGCAATCTGCTTCAGCGGATCCGTGAGCTGGCGGTGCAGGCGGCGAACGATAGTAATACCGCATCCGACCGCCGGGCGTTGGACGCTGAGGTCCAGCAGGCGGTGATGGAGATCGACCGGATCTCGCGCAGCACGCAGTTCAACGGCCAGAACATCCTGGATGGAAGCATGCGGGAACTGGTCTTCCAGGTTGGTGCCAATCGGGCTCAGACCATCAACGTCACCGGGGTGGACGTTCGGGGCGAAGTCATGGGTGCCGAGGTGGTCGACGGTCAAACCGTGCGCCGGGAGTTGGATGAGAGCGGTGAGTATGCCGATCTCGATGTCTCCAACATCACCGTCAACGGCGTCGATGTCAGCTTGGCCGGCACCCGCGAGGTAGCCGACGTGGTCAATGCGCTCAACGCCGCCACCGCCGGTACCGGTGTCCAGGCCTTCCGGGCCGATGTGGCGGAAACGGACGTGATGACCTTCAACAACCCCGGTGCTGGCAGTGAGGGGATGTTGTTGATCAACGGCACGGAGATCGGTTTCAGCGGTTCGGATGACGCGGATGCGTCCCTCCAGAACTTCCTGGACGAGGTCAACCGTGAGTCGGCCCGTACCGGTGTGCGTGCCGAACAGGCCGGGGATAACGGCTTCCGCCTGATATCCGACGCCGACTTCGTATTGGAAGAGACGGATCCGACCCGTAATCCGATCGCCAACGCCGACGATGTTCTCGGTCCGAACGGCGCTACGCGCTTTGAACGTGGCATCCAGATGGTCAACGACGTCGGCCGTCCGGTGTTGCTGACCGAGGGTGCGGATCTGGCGACTCTCGGGTTGCAGAATCGCGAAGGTGAGGCGCTGGAGGCGGAGCGTTACACGGTGTCCGGTCAGTGGGCCTTGGATGTCCGCGGCCGCGAATCGGCGAGCAACGCGATCCGCACAGTGGATTTTGCCTTGGGGCAGATCAATGCGGTACGGGCAGACCTCGGTGCGGTGCAGAACCGATTCGAGTCCACTGTCTCCAACCTGCAGAACATCTCCGAGAACATGAGCGCCACCCGTTCTCGGATCATGGATGCAGACTTTGCGGAGGAGACGTCCAACATGACCCGTAGCCAGATCCTCCAGCAGGCGGGTACCTCCATGTTGGCGCAGGCCAACCAAGTCCCGCAAAACGTGCTGACCCTGCTGCAGTAACACCGGAGCAGGGCCCGGCTTGACCCCCCGGGCCCTGCTGCCGGATCTCGCTGACCCCGAGACCCGTTTCCGGTAGCAGCTTCAGCGCCTTTTGGAGCATTACGAGAGATTGCGAAAGTAAGGAGGTGAACCACAGACCATGACCCTCAATCACGTGGTATGACTCCGGCGGCGCCCTCTTTTTGAGGGTGCCGCTAAAGCTGTCGATCGGTCGGCCGATACGTTGGGCAAGCGCACGAGTTGTCTGCCCGACGAACGGGACCGCTCGTGCCAGGGGTCAGCGACGGCGCGGTGGTGCGCCGGTCACGTGAAGGAGACGGGTCATGGCACAGGTCATTAACACTAATGTTGCGTCGCTTAACACGCAGCGGAATTTGAACGCGTCGAAGGGTGATCTTGAGGTTGCTCTCGAGAGGCTCTCTTCGGGGCAGCGGATCAACAGCGCGCGGGACGACGCCGCGGGTTTGGCCATCAGCGGGCGGTTTACCGCTCAGATCAACGGCCTCAACCAGGCGGCCCGTAACTCGAACGATGGGATTTCCTTCGCACAGACGGCGGAGGGGGCAATGGAAGAGATGAGCAATCTTCTGCAGCGGGTTCGTGAGTTGGCGGTTCAGGCGGCCAACGACACCAACTCGCCTTCCGATCGTCGCGCGTTGGATCAAGAGGTGCAGCAGGCGATCCAGGAGATTGATCGCATCGCTCGCACCACCCAATTCAACCAGCAGAACGTGCTGGACGGGACGCTGCGGGAGCTAGTCTTCCAGGTGGGTGCCAATCGTGGCCAGGCCATTACGGCCCGGGGCGTCGATGTGCGCGCCATGAATTTGGGAGCCGATGTCATCGACGGGCTGGGCATGCAGCATCGTCCGGGGCAGAACATTCGGGAGCAGATCCCGGATACCATGTATCTCAATGGGCGCGAGATCAGCTTGGAAGGTGTGCGCGATGAGAACGATCTGGCGCGTACGATCAATGAGTTGCAAGCGCAGACCGGTGTAGAGGCGACTCAGGCCGACCGGGTGATCTCTCAGCCGGTGAATTTGGAGGTTCCAGAAGAAGGGCAGACGGCCCGGTTGTGGCTCAACGGCGTCTCCGTGGATATTGATGGGAGTCAGGCCGACGGCTCCATGGAAAATGTGGCAGCGGCCATCAATGATCGCGCCGCGGATACGCGGGTACGTCTGGAGAAAGACGTCGAGGTCGGGGACCAGACATTGGATTGGGCCTTCGTCTCTAATGAGAACTTCTCGGCTCAGTACGAAGGGCACGGCGCAATCACCGTCGGGGGTGAAGAGCTTGGCATGGGGCTCGATCCGGAGGATGAGGAGGCCCAGGGTCTGATGTTCCGGGGAGGAATGAGCCTCGCCGTGACTATCGGCTCTGATCTGCGAATCTCCGACGATGCTGAAGGCAATGTCTCGGCGACAGGGGGGATAAGCGGGTTGGGGTTGTCCCGGCACGGTGTTGACCAGGCCCTGGGCCCGCGCGAGTACACCATCGGCGGTCAGAACCCGGTGGATGTGCGCACGCGGCTGAGTGCTTCCGACGCCATTGTGGCGGTGGACTATGCTCTGCAGCAGATCAACAACACGCGGGCCGATCTCGGTGCAGTTCAGAATCGCTTTGAGTCCACCATCAACAACTTGACGATCTCGGCAGAGAATCTCAGCGCGTCGCGGTCCCGTGTACGGGACGCCGACTTCGCTGAAGAGACGGCGGAGATGACGCGAACGCAGATTCTGCAGCAGGCCGGCACCTCGGTGTTGGCCCAAGCGAATCAGATTCCGCAAAACGTGCTCCAGCTGCTCCAGCAGTAACGGGATCACCGGTATCCCGTAGGACGGCGGCGGCTGGACCACCCGACGGCCCCCCAGCACGTTGGGGAGGGGAGGGAAGATGAGTAGCGAGGTCCAGACGCTAGGCTACATGGGATACTCGGTGACCGGAGTGGCGCGTGGAGGAGAAGATAGGCAGGATGCCAAGGTGCCTCTGGGTGACGAAGAACAGGATGTGCTCCAGAGGTCCGAGTGGGTAGTCAAGATGGAACAGCGGGCCGAGGCGGAGCAAGCTCCGCTCGACGATCCCGAGGCCCTGGAGAAAGCCGTCGAGCGCATGGAGGAGTTTATCAAGAGCGTCGGCCGTGACCTTCAGTTTCGGATCGACGATGATACGGGGCGTGTGGTGGTGACTGTCCTGGTGCGTGGCACCGATGATGTGGTCCGGCAGATTCCGCCGGAGGAGATGTTGTCCATCTCGAAGCGGATGGCGGAGGTCCACGGCCTGCTTTTTAACGGTCAGGCTTGAGCGAGCGGCGGGAGACGGGTTCGGTTCGATGGATGCGGGAAGATTCCGGTCCGGGGCGTAGAACGGCCCTGGCAGCGGGAACATGCCTTCCAGTGGGGCGCGGTAAGGTGCCCCACTGGAAGGCATGTTTATTGCATATACTAGCTTTGCGGCAATACTTATCGCAAAGCTAGTATATAGCCATCGAACGCAGGGGGATGAGCCATGGTAGCCCCGGGATCTCCGGGTGGCGGTCCGGCGCCCCACAACCGGATCATGGAGAAACTGGGTGCCGGATCGGGTCTCAATACCGCCTCGATCGTCGAGGATTTGGTTGAGGCCGAACGCGCGCCCACCGAGAAGCGCCTCGCCGATCGTCAGGAGCGGCTGCAGACCGAGATCTCGGCCCTCGGGCAGATGCGTTCGGTGCTCGGTGAGTTTGAGGAGGGGGTCCGCGGTCTCGACGACCCGGACAACTATGCTGCGATCGATGGGAGCTCCCGGGATTCCGGTGTGGCCGATATCACCGTCGGCGATAGCGCGTTGCCGGGCGCCCATGACGTGGATGTGCAACAGCTCGCCCAGAGCCAGCGTTTGGCCACGGTCCCCGGAGTGTTCGAGAGCAGTTCCGATCCGGTGGGAACCGGGCAGTTGGTGATCGTTCTTGGTGACGGCCGTGAACAAACAGTCACCATCGGTGATGACGACGCCACCTTGTTGGGGATCCGCGACGCCATCAATCGGCAGGCCGAGGGTGTGACCGCGTCCATCGTCGATGACGGGGCTGGGCCGCGTCTTTCATTGATGACTGCGGAGTCCGGCGAGCATAACGCCGTGCTGGGTGTCGATGTCCGACAGGGTGAGGACGACTCCGGCGACCTTTATCCGTTTCTCTTTGCGGTCACGGACGACGACAGGGGTGGCGAGGGGGTCGGGGGGATGAGGCAGATCCGTGCCGCCCAGGATGCCGTGGTCACCATCGACGGCTTGACGGTGACCCGCTCCGAGAACCGTATCGAGGACGCCATCGAGGGCGCGACGCTGACGCTCAACGATGTCGGTAGCACACGGGTCGAGATCAAGGAGCGAGAGGGGCTCATTGAAGAGCGTGTTCAGAGCTTTGTTGAGGCGTACAACGTGGTGCGCGACCAGTTTAATCAGCTCTCCCATTACAACCCCGAGACCGAGGAGTCGGGGCCGCTTCAGGGTGACGCGACCCTCCGCGGGATCGAGATGCGGCTCTCCCGTGCGGCGACCGAGCCGTTGCCGGCTTTGGAGGGGATGCCGATTCAGGCCCTGACCGACATCGGCATCATGACGCAGCGTAATGGCGGATTGGAGTTGGATGCGGCGCGGTTCCAGCAGGCGGTAGCGCAACACCCCGGCTTGGTCACCCAGTTGTTTACCGATAAGGAAGACGGCGTTGCAGTGCGGATGCAGCGGCTTTTGGACGAGTCCCGGGGGGCCGACAGTGCCATTGGTGTCAGGACCAGTGGGTTGGAGAGCCAGCTTGAGCGGATCGAGGACGACCGGGAGCGGCTGGACCGCCGCATGGAGAAAGTGGGGGAGCGTTTGAGGCGGGAGTTCACGGCCATGGATAAGGCGGTGGCGGAGTTCAATCAGACGTCCGAATTCCTGGAGCAGCGCCTGGCCGCGATGAACCGCTCGGACTGATTGTCTTCAGACAGCCGCGCAGTGGGATGGAAAATTGAGAATTGGAGTCTGCCCCCTGATTTTGGATTGCCCGGGCGGTAAAGAATTTCCGCTTTCCGCCGCCACATTGGGGGAGCATAAATCCAACCACCGGAGGCAGAGCCTGGGATGAGCTACGCAGCCATGCATCGCGGTATCAATCAATATCAAAAGGTCGGCGCATACTCGAGCGCGGCTTACGCCGATCCCCACCGTCTGATCCAGCTGCTCTTCGACGGGCTGCTGGATCGGGTCGCCCAGGCACGGGGGGCGATGGAGCGGGGGGAGGTCGCCAGGAAGGGGGAGTTGATCGGTAAGGCGATCGCGATCCTGGACGGGCTTCGTGGGGCGCTCGACCACGATCGCGGCGGCGACATCGCCGGCAACCTCGAAGAGCTTTACGTGTATGTCCAGCGCCGTTTGGTGGAAGCCAATGTCGCCAACGACGTCGTGATTCTCGACGAGTGCGCATCGTTGATGCGTGAGATCAAGGCCGCCTGGGAGGCGATACCGCCCGAGGTTCGGAATCGCAAGGCGGCTGAAGCCTTGGCGGCACGGGAGCAGTAGATGGTGGCCGGGTCGGCCAGGGACGATCTTCCTCGCCGGCGTGCCCGGCGCGTTGCGGAGCTGACCCGGCAGATGGTTCGTTGCTCCCGTGAAGCCGATTGGGACGGTGTCGTGGAACGGAACCGGCTCCGGCATCTGGAGGCCGAGGCGCTCTTCCAATCCGGGTTTCCGGCGGGAGACAACGAGTATATCCGTTCCATTCTGGAAGAGGCCTTGTCGGTGGAGCGAGAGGTGCGGGAGCGGATGACCGCCGCCCGCGACGAGTTGGGCGTCGAAGCGCGCAGCTCGAGCCGCCACTACACCGCAAGTAATGTCTATCGGCGGTTCTCCGGCAGTGCCGCCGGGTGACGAAATTTTGACGGCCGTGTCGCCATCGCCTTAGACTGCGTCTCGCCGAGGGGGCAGACGGAGTCGGTGGGGGAGACCGGTGGTCCAAGTATTGGTCGTCGATGGGGACGCCGAGCGGCGGACCGGCATTGAAGCGGTGTTGCAGTACCTGGAGCACCCGGTGGTCCACGCCGAGGGGGCGGGGGCCGGCGAGGTAGCCGAGCGTACCGGGGGGCTCGCGCTGGCCTTGGTCACTGCCGACGGCAGCGAAGAAGCGCCCGTCCGCTCCTTGGCCGAGGCGGCCCCCGACCTTCCCATCTTCCTGTTGACGCCACAAGGCTGGCCCACGCCGGCGCCGAAGGATTTCGGCGCCGAATTGTTGGGCGTTCTCGATCTACCGCTCCGCCACAATCAATTCACCGCCGCCCTACGTCAGGCGCTGAGCCACAATGCGCGCAGCCGTGAGCACGGGAGGCGCCCCCACGCCCAGCGCTTGGTCGGCGAGAGCCGCCCGATACAGCGCGTCCTGGATCTGATCGAGCAGGTGGCCGAGACCGATGCCAGCGTACTCATACTGGGGGAATCGGGGACCGGCAAGGAAGTCGTGGCGCGTAGTATTCATGCCCGCTCGTCTCGCCGCACGCGTCCTTTCGTGCCGATCAACTGCGGGGCGATTCCGTCGGAGTTGTTGGAGAGTGAATTGTTCGGCCATGAGAAGGGCGCCTTCACCGGGGCTATCTCGGCACGGCAGGGCCGCTTCGAGTTGGCTCAGTCCGGTTCTATCTTCCTCGACGAGATCGGTGACATGAGTATGCATATGCAGGTCAAACTGCTGCGCGTGCTCCAGGAGCGCACCTTCGAGCGTGTCGGTAGTAACAAGTCGCTTGAGGCCGATGTGCGGGTGATCGCGGCCACCCATCGGAATCTCGATGCCGGTATCCGGGAAGGCACCTTCCGGGAGGACCTCTTTTACCGGCTCAACGTCTTCCCGATCGAGGTGCCGCCACTACGTGAGCGCCCCGGTGACATCCCCGTATTGATTGAGGAGATCATCCGGCGTATCGAAGAGGAGGGGCGGGGCTCGGTGCGCGTCAGCCCCGCGGCTATGTCGTGTCTTTCGGCGTACTCTTGGCCCGGCAACGTGCGGGAGCTGGCCAATGTGGTGGAGCGGGTGGCGATCATGTGTCCCTACGGGGAAGTGCAGGTGGAGAATCTGCCTAAGAAGATCCGCGAGGCGGCGCGCGGGGGGGATGACCCGGCGCTGTCGGACCGGATCGCCCCGGCGTCGGCCAATGGCGAGGAGGGGCCGTCGCTGCCGAACGTCGATTGGGGTGATGGCGGCATCGACTTGAAGGAGCATCTTACCGGCGTGGAGCAGGCGTTGATCCGGCAGGCGCTCGGCGCTACCGATGGGGTCGTCGGCCGCGCGGCCCGCCTCCTCGGCCTGCGGCGGACCACTCTGGTCGAGAAGCTGCGCCGTTACGAAATCGAACGCCCCTGACGGCACGACGTTGCCGGTCACCGGCAATGTCGTGCCGTCTTTGCCAGCCGACGGAATCTTGACTGCCGATGGTTGCCGGAGCGCCGGAAGTCCGGCGCCGCCGCGTATCTCAGTGACGTAGCGCCCCGCCGTTCTTGGGCGTCTCCCGCTGGCATATCTATTGCTTATCTACTCTGCGCCGCTGGAATTCACCGCGGCTGGATGGATGAGTTCAGGGGGGATCATCGGTATGGGTCAACAATGCGTGCTCGTGGTGGCCCGTGAGGCGGGCCGGCGTAACGGGCAGCGCCAACGCCTGGAGCAGGGAGGGTTTCGGGTGGCCGAGGCGGAGGACGCGGTGGCGGCCAACCCGTTGCTCGAGGCCGGTGGATTGGTCGCCGCCGTCTGTTGTGAAGGCGGCGAGGATGGGGATGGTTGGCGGGTTTTGGCCCGGCACCCCATGGCCCCACCGGTGGTGGTTATCTCTCAGCAGGCGAGCGTCGGCGGCGCGGTCGCCGCGATGCGCGACGGAGCTGCCGACTACGTGTCGGAATCCGGCGCCGTGGCCGAGATCGCCGGCGCTGTGGCCAGGGTTACGGAGTCGGGTCCGAATCTAGTGGCGGAGGACCGGACGAGCCGCCAGACCTTGGCCTTGGCTCAGCGTGTCGCGGGGAAAGACGTCACGGTGCTGCTCACCGGCGAGTCGGGCACTGGCAAGGAGGTTTTCGCCCGGTATATCCACGACCGTTCGCCACGGGCCGAGGGGCCGTTCATTGCCGTCAACTGCGCGGCGATCCCTGAGAACATGCTTGAGGCCCTGCTCTTTGGCTTTGAAAAAGGGGCGTTTACCGGCGCGCATCGGGCCCACGCGGGCAAGTTCGAGCAAGCCCAGGGGGGGACCGTGTTGCTTGATGAGGTCTCCGAAATCGAGCCCGGCCTTCAGGCTAAGCTACTGCGCGTGCTTCAGGAGCGAGAAATCGAGCGCCTCTGCGGGCAGACACCGATTCCCCTGGACGTCCGCGTGCTCGCCAGCAGCAATCGCGACTTGAGGCAGCACGTGCGCGACGGCCGATTCCGGGAGGATCTCTATTACCGGTTGCACGTCTTTCCCATTCATCTGCCGCCTTTGCGGGAGCGCCCTCACGACATCATCCCGCTGGCCCGCAGTTTCGCGGCCAAGTACGCCCAGTTGGGCTACTCGGGAGCGCGTTTTACGCCGGAGGCGGAACGCCTGCTGATCGAGTACGCGTGGCCCGGCAACGTTCGCGAATTGGAGAACGTGGTGCAGCGGGCGTTGATCCTGGCCGACGGCGACGCAATCGACGCCGGCGCGGTCCACTTCGATCCGGTGCCGAGCGATGGATTTGGCGGCGACGGGGGCATCGCTCCCGCGCTGATGGGGGGGGCATCGGTACCCGGCGGGCTGTCCACGGGCGCTCCGAAGGTGCAGCCGGAGGCGGTCGGCGGCGACGCCACCCTCGAGGAGGATCTCAAGAGCCGGGAGTATCGGCGGATATTGGAGACGCTGGCGTCCGTCGGTGGCAGCCGCAAGGACGCCGCGGCGCGGCTCGGGATCAGTAGCCGCACGTTGCGCTACAAGTTGGCGCGGATGCGGCAGGACGGTTTCGAGATCCCGGAACGGTTTGGGCTCCAGTACGCCTACGGCGGTTAATCGGGGGTAGGGAGCGTGAGCAATTTCCGTATCGAGCAAGCCCTCGCCGAGATGCGTTCGCTTTCCGGCCGACCGAATGAGGTCGCGCCGGCGGGTAATCAGCCCGGCGTAGACGAGTTCTCCGAACTCCTCCAGCAGGCTGTGACGCATGTCAATGAACGGCAGGTGGAGGCGAACGAACTCAGTAACGCCTATATGCGCGGCGAGGAAGTGAAACTGACGGATGTGATGATCTCGTCCCAGAAGGCGCAGATCTCTTTCGAAGCCATGAAGGAAGTGCGTAACCGGCTGTTGGAGGCTTACCAAGAGATCTCCAACATGCAGGTCTAAGACACGCCTGTTCATGATTAGGCTGTAATCAGGTGGGAGGAGCCATGGCCGAGAGCCAGGCACTGACGGAAACGGAAAACGGGAGTCCGCCGGCTGCGTTCGATGAAGAGATCGACTTTGGCACCACCGGCAGTCAGTCGAGCGGTGGTCGGGAGGGGAGTGCGGGTATCTTCGCCGGGCTGATCCCGGACGAGCAGTTGGCGTGGGTGCGGCGCTCCCTCGGCGATGGCGCGCTCCGCAAGGCAGCCCTAGGGGTGGGGTTGTTGGTGGCCGCCGGCATTGGCTTCGGCCTCTTCCTCTGGTCCCAGGATCCGGCGGAGTACCGGACCCTCTACGGCGAGTTGTCGTCTCAAGACGCCTCCGAGATCTTGGAGGTTCTGGATAGCCG
Organism: Halorhodospira sp.; assembly: GCA_007121755.1. GTDB lineage: Bacteria > Pseudomonadota > Gammaproteobacteria > Nitrococcales > Halorhodospiraceae > SKYL01. The sequence continues at coordinate 30,627 of SKJZ01000039.1, forward strand.
GGGGATCGCCGTCCGGTTCGATGAGCGCACCGGAGAGATCAGTGTGCCCCCGGAGCACGTCCATCGGGCGCGCATTTTCCTCGCTTCGGAGGGGTTGCCGCGGAGCACCGGCTTCGGCTACGAGATGCTGGAAGAGGATACGGGCTTCGGGGTCTCGGAGTTTCTGGAGCACGCCCGCTTCGATCGGGCGTTGGAGACCGAGTTGGCGCGGTCCATCGAGACCTTGCGCGGCGTCGCCTCCGCTCGTGTCCATTTGGACGCCCCGCAGGAGTCCGTCTTCGTCCGTAACCGCCGTGAGCCGCGGGCGTCCATCGTCTTGCAACTGGACCAGGAGCGGCGCCTGTCGGATAGCCAAGTGGAGGCGGTCATCCATCTGGTGGCCAGCGCGGTTGCCGATCTTGACCACGAGAACATCAGCGTCGTAGATCACCGGGGGCGGCTGCTTACTTCCGAGGGAGCGCCCGACGAAGCCGCCGAGACGGCGCGGCAGTTTGAGTTTACCAGGCGCCTTGAGGAACGCCTGCAGCGGCAGGTGGAGGATCTGGTGGAGCCCCTGGTGGGGCCGGACCGCGTGCGCGCCCAGGTGAGCGCCCGGCTCGATTTCTCCGCGCGCAGCCACATGGAAGAGCTGTTCGATCCAGGTCAGAGCGCGGTCCGCAGCGAGCAGATGATGGAGCGCAGCGGCAGTGGTCCCTCATGGCCGATCGGCATCCCCGGAGCGCTGACCAATCAGCCGCCCGGTTCCGGCAGCCTCGACCCCGACGATACGGGCGACGGGCGGCCGCCGGGGAGTTTCGGCTCCAGCGAGACGCGCAACTGGGAGGTGGGGCGTACGGTGAATCAAATTCAGCCCGCCCAGGGTACCGTCGACCGCCTTACCGTAGGCGTACTCATTGATCACCGCTATATGGAGAATGAAGAGGGGCAGGTGGTGCGCGAGCCGCTCAGCGATGCCGAAATGGAGCGCATCGACGCCCTTGTTCGCGATGCAGTGGGGTACGATGAGGGTAGGGGCGATGCGGTCAGCGTGGTCACGGTGCCGTTTGCCGAGATCATCGAACCGCCGCCGGCGCCGGTCGATGTCTGGGAGCAGGACTGGGTTCGCGATCTGATCCGTTTGGGCGTCTTCGCAGTGATCGGTATCCTGATTTACCTCGTGGCCATCCGGCCCATCGTAAATCGCGTGCTTACCGGCCGGTCTGAAGAAGACTACGGGGACGGCGTCGATGGAGTGGCCGCCGGGGGCGATGCGTTGGCGGCCCCGGAGGGCGAGGAGAGTGAAGAGGCGCTGCGCCTTGCGGGGGTTGGCGGCGAGCAGTTGACGGATATGCGTGAACGCCCCTACGAGGCCAAACTGCAGGCGGTGTTGGAACTGGTGGAGAATGAACCGGAATTGGCCGCCAATACACTTAAGAGTTGGCTTGACGAAGAAGACTCGAAGAAGGGGTGACCGTCATGGCGGGATCGATGAAGGGTGCTGAAAAGGCGTCGGTGTTGCTCCTTACGCTGGGCGAGGACGCCGCTGCCGAGGTTATGCGCTATCTCGGTCCCCGGGAGGTCCAGAAGGTCGGCCTGGGTATGACTACGGTCAGTAATGTCAACCGGGAAACGGTCGATGAGGTTCTGGATGACTTCATCAAGGCCGCCGCCGAGCAGACGGCCCTCGGGGTCGGGTCGTCGGACTATATCCGCAGTGTCTTGGTCAAGGCGCTGGGCGAGGAGAAGGCGGGTTCGATCATCGATCGGATCGTCATGGGCGGCAGTACCCGCGGCTTGGATCAATTGAAGTGGCTCGATCCGCGGACCATTGCCGAGATGATTCGCTTGGAGCATCCGCAGATCATTGCCATCGTTCTCTCTTATCTGGAGTCCGATCAGGCGGCTCTAACGTTGGCTGAGATGCCCGAACGCGTCCGGCACGACATTGTGATGCGTGTGGCGACCCTGGAGGGGATCCAGCCGCGGGCACTTCAAGAGTTGGATGAGATCATGGAGAAGCAGTTCGCGGGTCAGCAGCGGCTGAAGTCGTCGAGCATCGGCGGGCTCCAATCGGCGGCGCATATCCTCAACAACATGGACTCCCTGAACGAAGGCCAGATTCTCGACAACATCAAGGAGATCGACGACGAGTTGGCGGACCGGATACAGGAGCTGATGTTTGTCTTCGAGGATCTCAGTCAGATGGACGATCGCTCGATGCAGCAATTGCTGCGTGAAGTCGATACCGGCACCCTTACATTGGCCCTGAAGGGCGCCAGCGAGGAACTGCAAGCGAAGTTCTTCAATAACCTCTCCCGCCGGGCGGCAGAGATGCTGCAAGAGGATCTCGATGCCATGGGGCCGGCACGCATCAGCGATGTCGAGGGTGGGCAGAAGGAGATCCTGGCCATCGCCAAACGGATGGCGGACGAGGGCACCATTACTTTGGTGAGCAACACCGAGCAGTATGTCTAGGGAGTCCGCGGCCGGGTCTCATGCCCGCTTTCGGGTCATCCCTGTGGAGCAGGCGGTCGAGCATACCCTCTGGGAAACACCGGATGTCACGGAGCCGGAGCGGCGGCGCCGGCAGGCCCAGGAGGAAGCGCAGGAGCGCGAAGCCGAGCGGGCGAGAAGGGAGCGGCGGCGTGAGAAGCGGCGCTTGGCGGTCAAGGAGCGCCTGCGTCAAGAGGATGAGGCGCGCCGCGCCCTTCCTACCGTGGAAGAGATCGAAGCGCTGCAAGAGTCGGCGCGCAAGGAGGGCCACAAGACCGGCTATAAGGAGGGCCAGGAGGCCGGTTACCAGGACGGGTACGCTGCCGGGTTTCAGCAGGGTGAAGAGGACGGCCGGCACTCCGGGGCCGCGTTGGTCGAAAGGCTGCGCGCCTTGCTCGATACCTTGGGTCGCCCGCTGGAGCGGCTGGATGAGAGTACGGAGGATGAGCTTACCCACTTGGTCTTTGCGGTGGCCCGCCGGATGGTGTTGGAAGAGTTGCGCACCGACCCGGAGCAGGTGCGGGCGGCGGTACGCCAGGCACTGCGCGAACTCCCCGCCAACCAGCGGGAAGCCGCTATTCGTGTCCATCCCGATGATCTGCCGTTCATTGAAGAGCACTTGGGTCAGGAGGCCGCCGGGCAGGGCTGGTCCGTCGCCGGCGATCCGGCGCTGACGCGCGGAGGGTGCGTCATAGAGACCGAGATCTCGCGGGTCGACGCGACGGTGGAGCGGCGGCTGGATGCCGTGGCGCAACAACTTTTCGGCGACCCGTCGGATAGCGAACAAGACCCGGTGGTCAACGAGACTTTTCGCGGTGAGGCGCCCCAGGACGGCGGCGGTGTCGAGCCGAAGTCGCCGGAGAGCGAGGAGCGGCCTCCGCGGCAAGCGCATGCGGACGGTTCGTCACCGGATGCGGAAGGATCAGCGACCGGCGCGGGAGATCCCCGGGCCGATGCGGAAGCCAACAGTGGTGCGAGTGCTAACGGTGGCTCGCCCGCAAGTGGTGGTGCGGATACGGAGACGAACGGCAACGCGGGCGCTGGCGCCGAGGGGGACCGGTGACTGAGACGGTCGGCCGCGCCGAGGGCTGGGTTGGCCGTGTGCGGCGCCGGGTCACCGGCCTAGAGCCGTCCAGTCCGGCGGTGGAGGGAATCCTGCGGCGCATGGTCGGTTTGACGCTCGAGGCGGAGGGTTGCCGGGCGGCGCTGGGCAGCCGGTGCACGATCCAGGACGGCGGGGCCGAGGTTGAGGCCGAAGTCGTCGGCTTCTCCGGTGAACAACTCTTCCTCATGCCTACCGGGGATCTCCACGGCGTCATGCCGCGCGCTCGCGTCATCCCGTCTGTCAGTTCCGCCCAAGCCAGGGTCGGGCCGGAGTTGCTCGGGCGGGTGCTGGATGGAGGCGGGAGGCCGATCGACGGCCAAGGGCCTCTGAAGGCCCGCGAGCGGACGCCGTTGATGGCGGAACCCGTCAATCCGTTGGAGCGCGCGCCGATTACGCAGCCGTTGGACGTCGGCGTGCGCTCCATCAATTCCCTCTTTACCGTCGGGCGCGGCCAGCGCATGGGACTCTTTGCCGGTAGTGGCGTGGGTAAGAGCGTATTGCTCGGCATGATGACCCGTTACACGACGGCGGATGTCGTGGTAGTGGGCCTGATCGGCGAGCGGGGCCGGGAGGTGCGGGAGTTCATCACCGAGATCCTGGGCCGGCACGGCTTGGCCAGATCGGTCGTCGTGGCGGCGCCGGCGGATACGTCGCCGCTATTCCGCCTCCACGGCGCCATGCTCGCTACCAGCATTGCCGAGTACTTTCGCGACCAGGGGCTCAACGTTCTACTACTGATGGATTCGTTGACTCGGTACGCCCAGGCCCAAAGGGAGATCGGGCTGGCTATCGGGGAGCCTCCGACAACCAAAGGGTATCCGCCGTCAGTGTTCAATCTGCTCCCCCGTCTGGTGGAGCGAGCCGGCAATGGCGCTGACGGTAGAGGCTCGATAACCGCGTTTTACACCGTGTTGGTTGAGGGGGACGACCATCAGGAGCCGGTCGCCGACGCGGCGCGGGCAATCCTAGACGGCCACCTGGTGTTGTCGCGGAGACTGGCTGATTCCGGGCTCTATCCGGCGGTGGAGGTCGAGCAGTCGATCAGCCGGGTGATGATCTCGGTGACCCACGAAGAGCATCAGAAGGCGGCTCAGATCTTCCGCGAGCTGTACGCGGCCTACCGCCAGAACGAAGACCTTATCAGCGTTGGTGCCTACCAGCGCGGCGCCGATCCACGGGTGGATCAGGCGATCCAATACTACCCCCATCTGCGGGCGTTTCTGCAGCAAGATGTCGGCGAGGCCGTCGATTACGACGCCTCTGTCGCCACCCTGTTGCAACTGACCGGGGCGCGTCCGTCGTGACGAAGCGGTCCGAGCGGCTTAAGCCGGTGCAGAGGCTCGCTGAGCAGCGGCGCGAGCAGGCGGCTGGGCATCTGTCCCGGGCGGAGGTGGCGCTGCGGGAGGAAGAGGCGCGCCTCCAAGAGTTGCTCGGCTTTCGCCGCGATTACTGTGGCCAGTTCGCTGCCGGCAGCCGCGTCGATGCGGCGCGGTTGCAGGACTTCAACTCTTTCTTGACCCGTCTCGACGAGGCGGTGGTGCGGCAGCGTCAAGCGTTGACCAAGCAGCAGCAGCAGGTCAATTACGCCCGCCGGGTCTGGTTGGAGTTTTGGCAGCAGCACCGCACCGTCGAGCACGTGGTCACCAGCCGTCAACAGGAAGAGGCGGAGGCGGAGGCGCGCCGTGAGCAGAAGGAGGCGGATGAGGTCGCCCGCTTGCTCTTCCAGGCCGCAGCGGCCGGGCGGTTGCCGGGGAAACGGTGACGGCGGCAGGAACCCCGCCCCGGCAATACTTTTCTCAAGGTCGGTAAGATGCTCTGTGGTCCAAGTTTTGCAGCATTATTTGCCATGAACCGATCAACCGATGCGAGCATTGATAGGGGGCGCCGGAGATGAAGGCCGTTGGAGAGCTGGGTATCGATCTCGAGGGCCTGCAGCGGCAGTTCTCTGAAGAGGCCGATCTTGCCCGTGGCGGTGGCGGCGAGGGCTTTCTCGCGGCGTTGCTGGAGACGCCGTTGCTGAAGGAGAGCGGTCTCTCGGCGGACGAACTCGCCACCGTGCTGGAACAAATGGCCGATGGCGACTTCACCGGTGGCGGCGAGACTCTGCCGGGTAACGGCGAAGGTTCGCCGAAGGATCTGTTGGCTCTGTTGGCCGCACTGGGGAGTGGCGAGGACCGGTTGGATCTTGGCGGCGGGCCGGCTGCCGCAGGTAACTCTGACGGCCTTGCCACGGAAGATGGGGCCGCGGTCTCCTATCAGGAGCGTGCCCGCCTGTTGCGCGCGCTGGCCGATTTGCAGGCCGAGGGGGTCGCGCCCGACGAAATGGCGGCCGCCCTCCAGGAGCGGCTTGGTGACGTCGCGCAGGAAGAGGTGGTCGATGAGACTATCCATATGGCGGCGGCCGGCGCATTGACCCTGCTCAGTGCGCTGGAGGGGGGCGGCGCGGTCGACGAGGTCCGCCGGAATGCCGCCATGGGTGAGCAGATTGCCCGGGAGATGAGGGCGGCGGGCGCACTGAATCCATTGACCGACTCTCTCGGTTCAGTCGGCGGGCCACTCGGTGGTGAGGTGGGCGGTGGTGCCGACGGCGAGACCGGCGCGGAGCGCCGCCATCCTGAGGGTCTGCTGCAAGCCGCCGAAGGCGGGTCGAGGGGCTCTACGGCGCACGGCGAGTTCACCACCGTTTTGGCGGCCACCGGGGCGTCCGGGGCCGAACGGGGCGCTGCCGCCGTGCAGCTGACAGTGCAGCCGCCGGTGGGCCAGAATGGCTTCGGTAATGCTGTCGGTGAGCGAGTGGTCTGGATGGTCAACGAGAACGTCCAGCACGCCCGGCTCCAACTGAACCCGCCCGGCCTTGGTCCAGTGGAGGTCAGTGTCCAGGTCGGCGACGACCGGACCACGATTACCTTCAGTGCCCAGAACGCCGCCGCGCGCGAGGCGCTGGAGGCCGAATTGCCGCGTCTCAGGCAGATGTTGGCCGAGCAAGGCCATGAGCACGTCGATGTGAATGTCTCTCAGGGCGAGGCGCGGGAGCGTGATGAAGAGGGCGCGGCCAGCGCCGATGGCGACGGCGGCGACGACCCCGCGGAGAACGGCGACCACAGTAACGCCGTGGCCGCGGGTTCCGGGTTGGTGGACCACTACGCCTGACGGCGGGTGGCGGTGCGGTGTCCGGCGGCCAGGCGTAACGGCGCCATCGCCGTCAGCACTGCCACCAGGACTGGTGCAAAGGGCAGGTCGGCAGTGATCGCCAGTACATAGGCGGCGGTATATCCGATTGCGGCAATCCCCAGAGTCCACACTACCGCCCGCCGCCATCCGCCGGCGAATGCGAAGGCGATCCATGAGGGAATAAAGACCAGCGCGAAGGCCGCCATTACCCCCATTACCAGCGCAGCCACCGCCACTGCCAGTGCGGTGACTAAATCGAACCCGAGAATCACCGGCCACTGCGGCCGCCCATTGGCCGGATCGTGGCCGGGGAAGAGGTGGTGGCGGAGCAGTCGGCGGGAGAGCAGCGGCAGGAGCAGGGCGGTGATCGCCGCCGCTGTAGCCGCAGCGGTAAGTTCGGCGGGGCCAGCGAAGTAGAGCTGTCCATCCACCAGGGCGTCGCCCAGCAGCTTTGCGTGGTGGGTCATGGACGCCCCTACCAGCATCGCGCTCCATCCGAAGAGGATCAGCCAGGCGTAGACGTCGTTGCCGCTGCGCCGCAACGCACCCTTGATGGCCACCGCCAAGACGCTGGCGCCCAGGGCCGCGGCCAGTGGCGGCGCGCCGATGAGCAGGCCGGCAACACCGCCGGCGCCCGCCAAATGGGCAAAGCCGAGTGCGGCCAGCCACTCCGCCCGCAGGCGCAGGTAGAGCCCCACGCTGGCCACCGCCAGGGCGGCGGCAAGGCCGGCGACCAGTGGGACGCGGAAGAGTGGGTCGAAGAGGATCTCCATCTCAGGCCGCCCCCGCTTCCGCGGGGTGCCCGTTGGGCTCCAAGTGAACTACCCGGCGGCAGACCCGCTCCACGAAGTCGGCGTCGTGGCTGATGATCAGTGCCCCCCGATGGTCCTCAAGCCGTTGTAGGCCGTCGATGAGCAGATCCCGGCCCTGGGTGTCGAGGTTGTTGGTGGGCTCGTCGAGCAGTACCAAAGCGCCTTTGTGTCCCAAGACTGACCAGATCACCAGGCTTTGCCGCTGCCCGCCGCTGAGCCGGTCAATGCGGCAGCCGAGCAAGGGTCGCAGAGACGGTGGCAGGTTTGCAGTGGAGGTCCCCATGAGCGCCATCAGCTCATCGCCACGGAGCGGCAGCTCCCCGCCCTGGTAAGGGCTTTGGGTTTGGCAGGAGATCCCGGCTCCGGCCGGGATCTCCACCGTGCCGCCGAAGCGGCGGGCCTGACCGGTGAGCACGCCGAGGACGGTGGTCTTGCCCGACCCGTTGGGGCCGGCCAATCCCACTACCTCGCCCCGGTGGACGGTCAAAGAGAGCGGGCCGACCACCGGTTCAGTGTAGCCGGCACGCAAGTGGTGGATCGATAACAGCGGAGTGGAAGAGGTCACCGTGCGCCCGTTGCCGCCCATACAATGGCGTCAATGGTGTCGAAGTAGTCGTCGGCATCGCCGCCGACCGGGACGTGGGTCGGCAACGCGTGGTAGTTCCATCCCAGCTCCCGCTGGATGAAACGCGCCCCGCCCGCCGGCTGGAAATCGGTGAAGAGGGTTGCACCCTGCCGGTCCTGCAGGTCACGGACCAGTTGGCGCAAGTGGCGCGCGGTGGGTGGGATGCCCGGCAGCGGTTCCAGGTAGCCGTGGATCGGTATGCCGAGTCGTTCCATTAAGTAGTCCATGTCTTCGTGGAAAAGTAACACGCCCGGTGCGCTAGCGGCCATCTCCTGCCATCGCGGCAGGCGTTTGTCCACGGTGGCCTCGAAGCGTGCTGCGTTGTTTTGGAATGTCTCCCGGTGTTCCGGCGCCAGTTCGGCCAGACGGCCAGCCAAGGCGTGGGCCACTTGCGCCGTGCGTACCGGGTCGAGGTAGATGTGGGGGTTCCCCGCCGGGTGGACGTCGCCCTGCCCGCGGTCGGGAGCGGCGTGCCCGATCAAATCCACATGGGCCACCGCCTCGAAATAGCCGGGGCGGCCGGGCATCACCGCCGGATTGCTGGCGCCGCGCAGCGCCGCCGGCAGCCACCCTTCCTCCAACTCCGCGCCCACGGAGACCACGAGATCGGCGCGGCGCAGTGCGGCCATCATCGACGGGCGGGCCTCCAGGTAGTGGACGTCGCGGTCGGGCGGGGCCATGGTGACCACCTCCACGTGGGGGCCGCCGATCTCCTGGGCCAACATGGCCATGTTGGTTGTGGTGGCGGCGACTTGCACGGGGCTCGCAGCGGCGGTCCCGAAGGTCGTGATGGCGGCGAGCGCGGCCAAGGCGGTGGTGACCCATCTTCTGTGCCACATGGTGATGGACTCCTTTAGTTATAACGACTTCGGCGCGCGGAAGGCTCTCTTAAAATGGGTGGGCTCCGTGGGCGCCCAGGCTCAGGTTGTACTGGAGCATGAACTGCCAAGCGCCGTGACCTTCGTCGTCATTGTCCTCCTCGGCGAAGTCGGAGTAGTTGAACTGTGCCCGGATAAATGAGAAGTCGGATGGGTGGAACGTGACGTTGGCGGAGTACCGGTACGACGTGTCCATCGACTCGAAGCGGCCGTTGTCAAGGTCGGCTTCCAAGGTGTCGTTGGTCAACCCGATGGCCTCGGCGCGCAGTCCGGCGCGCCAGCGGGGGGCGATGCCGTAGACGGTTTGCAGATAAATGCCGTCCTGCTTAGCGGTGCCGGAGATCCTGTCGTCTACGTTGAGCGTGTCAACGTCCTGGAACGTCTGGCTGCGATATGTCGCGTCGATGTTGCGCACGAAGTACTCACCCTGGACGATCCATTGACGGTGCCCCATGTAGCCGCCCGGGTCGTACTTGTAGACGGCGTCGATACCGGCGAACCAGCTGTCGCCGTCCCACGTCTCCAGCCGCCCGGAGGAGTGCGCCTCGACCATCTGGAAGGCGCGGGCGCTGCCGGCGGAAATGCCGAACTGTGCCGCGTGATCGAAGCCGAGGTCCGGGCCCCACTTGGCGAATACGGTGCCCAGGCGCGGGCCGCTGACATCGTCGAGCCCGTTGTCGGCACGCCAGCGGAGGCGATCCGGTTCTCCGGTGTCGTCGGCGTAACCGAGGACGGTGTGTTCCCCAGCCCCCTCGTAATTGGCGATGCCGGAAGTCTCCCCCTGCAATACCTCCACGCCGAGGCGCAGGTAGCTTCGGGTAGGCGCCAGCCAACTAAGTTGCACGCCGTTCTCCTGCAGCCCTTCATCGCCGAAGAGGTGCTCATTGATCAAAGGCCGATCGACGAAGTCCCAGTCGTGGGGATGTTGTTGGTTGATGTAGCCGACGTCCGAGAGGAACCGCCCCGCTTTGACTTGCAGCCCGGCGGGCAGTGCGCGAGTGGTCAGGTACGCCTCTTCCAGCTCAATCCCTGAGGTGCCTTCGACGGCGAGGTTGACGAGGGCGTCGAAGTAAGGGTCCACTGTCGATTGGAAGACGATTTCCGTCTCCCGCAGGTTGAAGCCGTCTATAAGGTCGTGGTCGTGGTCGTGGTGATCGTGCCCGATCTCGAAGCCGGCCGGGTCGTCAGCGTGGCCGGAGAACTCGTTGGCGTAGACCGCGTCCAACACGACCGAGATCGACGGGTTTAAGGCCGTGCCGGCGGTAACCCGCTCGGTGGAGGCGTGGAGCGGTGTTCCGGCGGCGACACCCAGGATCAGTAGGGTCGCCGCAGGCGTGGTGGTGATGGACTGTTTCATCTTCTAGCGCGCTCCCGGTGCCGTGCTCATTGTTTGTGGCGCATAATTTGCTTGTTAGCTTGCACCGCATGCGCCGGTATGGGGTCAAGTATTCGGTCAAGCTTCTCCCCGGGCGGCCGATGAAGATAGTGAGGGATCGAGCCCCGGAGGTTAATGCAAAGTAATTGCATTAACCTCCGGGGTCAAGTGGGCTACTTGGTCGGCCGTGTTGCGTTAGACTAGGCACGGGGAAGCCGTTCCAATTTGAGGAACGGCGATAGTCATGTTGAGCGGAAACGGGGTACAGGAGGCACCGTAGTGCCGAAGCTGTTATACGCATTGATGGGTGTGATGACGCTGGTGATGTTGGTGACGCTGGGCGTCGTCGCTGCCTTCGCGCTGGGGTACATCACGCCGCCGGGAATCGACCAGGAGCCCAGCGTAGAGCCGCTTGGGGAGCCGCAGTACCTCAAGCTGGAGCCGCCGTTGACGGTGAACTTCGAGCGCGGACAACGGATCAGTTATCTGCAGGCCGAGGTGGAGATCATGTCGCGGCAGGAAGTGGCATTGGAGGGCGTTCAGCGCCACATGCCGGTGATCCGTAACAATCTGTTGCTGCTGTTTGCCGACCAGAGCTTCCAGGACCTCAATACCCGCGAGGGGCGGGAGAGGTTGCGACGGGAGTCGTTGCTGGAGATCAATGACATTCTCGAGGAGAAGCAGGTCAACGCCGAGGTCGAGGCGATCTACTTCACCAGTTTTATCATGCAGTAGCGCTGACAGCGGGTTTTCGCCATGGCGCAGCAGGACATACTTAGTCAGGACGAGATCGACGCCCTGCTCCACGGGCTCGACGACGGTGAGGTTGAGTCCGAGGAGGAAGAGGGTAGTGGCGAACTAAGGTCTTATAACTTTACCGCCGAGGAGCGCATCGTCCGGGGCCGGATGCCGACCCTGGAGATGATCAACGAGCGCTTCGGGCGGCTCTTTCGTATCGGCTTATTCAACATGTTGCGCCGCACGCCGGAGGTTTCGGTTACCGGCGTGGACATGATGAAGTTCGGCGAGTACATCCATACTCTCTTCGTCCCCACCAGCCTGAACCTGATCCGCCTGCCGCCGCTGCGCGGTACCGGGCTGTTCGTATTCGATCCGAAGCTGGTCTTCCTGGTGGTGGATAACTTTTTCGGCGGCGGTGGCCACTTCTACCTCAAGGTAGAGGGGCGCGAGTTCACCCCGACCGAGCAGCGGGTGATCCGGTTGCTTCTCGATCAGGCCTTCGAGGATTTGGGCGAGGCGTGGCAGCCGATACTCGAAGTGGCCTTCGAATATGTGAATATGGAGGTGAACCCGCAGTTCGCCAACATCGTTAGCCCCACCGAGGTCGTGGTGGTGAGCAAGTTTCATGTCGAGCTGGACGGTGGCGGCGGGGAGATGCATCTGACGCTGCCGTACACCATGATCGAGCCCATCCGGGATATCCTCGATGCCGGCGTGCAGTCGGACCGCATGGATGTCGATCAGCGGTGGACCCGGTCGCTCCGCGAGGAGATGAAAAGCGCGAAGGTCCACATGCAGAGCACCCTGGCGCGGGCCGATCTGACCTTGCGCGACCTGGTCCGGCTGCAGGCGGGCGACATCATCCCCATAGAGATGCCGGAACAGGTGATCGTCGAGGCGGAAGACGTACCGTTATTCCGCGGCGTTTATGGAACCTGTAACGGCCATGCGGCGGTGCGGATCAGTGAGGTGATTCGTGACCATCAGCGTGAGGGGTTGTTGCCGAAGTATGAAGAGGTCCGGCGCAAGGGGATGCTGGCCCACTTGCAGGACGGGGAGGCGCCGGAAGAGGCGGAGGCGTCCGGGCAGCACGCGCCACCCGCGGAGGCGGCGGGCGGTGCTGCGGCAGCGCCGGCAACGGCTCCGGAGCAGAGGGGCGGCCGGCGGCCGGAGGAGCCGACACCCGCTGCCGAGACGGCTCAGCGGCCAACAGTAGGCAAGGGCCACGGGAATACCATGGCCGATTTCGGCGATGAGTGGGATCTCCTGACGGGCGAGGAAGATCAATGAGTGAAGAGAACGAGAACGGTGACGTCGAGGACGCTTGGGCGGACGCCCTAGCGGAGCAGGATGAAGTCGAGGGGGGCGCAGGCGATGGCGCCTACGCAATGGAACTCGACGAGTTCGACTCCAGGGCCTCGAAGTTGGGGGGGGGTAACGAGGAGGGCAATCTCGACGTCATCCTCGATATCCCGGTAACGCTCTCCATGGAGATCGGGCGAACTCAAATCAGTATCCGCCATCTGCTGCAACTCAACCAGGGTTCCGTGGTGGAACTAGACCGCCTGGCCGGCGAGCCGCTGGACGTTATGGTCAACGGTACTCTCATCGCTCACGGAGAGGTGGTGGTGGTGAATGAGCGCTTCGGGATCCGGCTGACCGATGTAATCAGTCCGGCAGAGCGGGTGAAGAAGCTGCGCTGATGCGTGCGCCACGCGCCGCGGTGGTGGGACGACGGTTCGGCGTCGCTTTAGTGGGTTTTAGCGTCAATATCCTGGCGTCGGGGTCGGTGGCCGCTGCCCAGCCGCTGCCCGGTGTCGAAGGCGCCGCGGTCATTCGTATTGTGCTGGCGCTTTTGCTGGTGCTCGCCCTGATTGGCGGCCTGGCCTGGATGCTGCGCCGGTACGGGCCGGTCCAGGGCGCCGTGTCCGGCGAGTTGCGGGTGCTCGCCTCCCTCTCAGTGGGCCACCGGGAACGGGTGGTTCTGGTTCAGATTGGAGAGACTCAACTGTTGCTCGGGGTGGCTCCCGGGCGGGTACAGACCTTGCATGTTTTGGATCGCCCCGTGGCCGGGGCCAGTGGGACCAATGGAGTCCCGCGGGAAGTGCAAGGCAGCCCGTTCGCGGAGCGGCTGCGTCGGATGATGCAGCAACCCGGTAGATAACAGTTAATGCGGATCTCTCGCTCTCTCTTTACAGCGCTTCCGGTGCTGGCAGCGGCCTTGTTGCCAGCGGTCGCCGTGGCGCAGCAGCCGGGTTTGGACGCACTGACCATCCGGGAGACCGGGGACGGGCAGGTGTGGTCGCTCAGTGTCCAGGTTTTGGTCCTGATGACACTGCTCACGCTGCTGCCGGCCATGGTGATGATGATGACCGCGTTCACGCGGATCATCGTGGTCCTGGCCATACTCCGGCAGGCCTTGGGCACCGCCTCCACGCCCTCCAATCAAGTGTTGATCGGGCTGGCGCTCTTCCTGACGCTCTTTGTGATGATGCCCGTCTTTGACGAAGTTCGGGAGGCGGCATTTGAGCCCTACATGAACGGGGAGATCGAGGCGCCGGAGGCGCTGCAGGCCGGCAGCGAGCCTTTGCGCGACTTCATGATTGCCCAGACGCGCGAGGAAGACATCGGGCTTTTCCTGCGTATCGCCGACTACGGTGAGGTGGAGACGCCGGATGACGTCCCACTGTCGATCCTGATACCGGCGTTTATGACCAGTGAACTCAAGACGGCGTTCATTATCGGCTTTGTGCTCTACCTGCCGTTCCTGGTCATCGACTTGGTGGTGGCCAGCACGCTGATGTCGATGGGCATGCTGATGCTTTCACCGATGATTATCTCACTGCCGTTCAAAATCATGCTCTTCGTCCTGGTCGACGGGTGGTCGCTGGTGATGGGGACGTTGGCGTCGAGCTTTTTCATATGACGCCCCAAGGCGGCAATACCTTTCCGCCTTGGGCGGCAAGAGACGGCTCCAACCGGCAACTGTATGCCGGGTGCCGGAGCCGGAAGCCGTTTGCCGCGGAACGGCAAGAGTTGAACATTAATGGAAGTTAGCTATGAGTCCTGATCTGGCAATAGAGCTTGGCAATCGTACGCTGACGGTCGCGGTCATGCTGGCCGGTCCTATCCTCTTAGCGGCGCTGGGGATCGGGCTCATTGTGGGTATGTTCCAGGCTGCGACCCAGATCAACGAGCAGACCCTCTCTTTTGTGCCCAAGCTGGGTGCCTTAGCGGTCGTCCTTTTCCTTCTAACGCCCTGGATGCTGCGGGTGCTGTTGGATTTTACGCGCAGTCTCTTTCGGGGGATTCCGGGGATGTTGGGGTGAATGGAGCTCACCACCGCCGAGATCGCCGGCTGGGTCGGCGCCTTTATGTACCCCCTCATGCGGGTTGGGGCGGCCGTCGTGGTAGCTCCGGTATTCGGCAACAACATGATTCCGGTGCGGGTTCGCGTCTTTGTCGGCCTCGGGTTGACGGTGGCGGTAATGCCCGCAGTCGGGCCGATTCCGGCCGCCGATCCGCTGTCCGCCCAAGGGCTGATGATTGCCGGTCAGGAGATACTCGTCGGCCTCACCATCGGCTTCGTGTTCGCGCTGGCCTTGAACACGGTGGTGATTGCCGGGGAGAGCGTCGCTCTGGCCATGGGCCTGGGCTTTGCCACCATGGTCGATCCCCAGACCGGCATGTCTGTGCCGGTGATCTCTCAGGTACTGCTGGTGGTGGCCACCCTGCTCTTCCTCGGGTTTGGTGGGCACTTGGTCATGATCCAATTGCTGGCCGACAGCTTCACCGCCATCCCTGTGGGAGGCGCCGGGCTGGAGCGGGACGCCTTCTGGGATGTGATCTCCTGGGGGTCGCAGCTTTTCGCCGGGGCGGTGTTGATCGCGTTGCCGGTGGTGACGGTCCTGCTGGTGATCAACTTGGCCCTGGGCGTGATGACGCGGGCGGCGCCGCAGATGAACGTCTTCTCCGTCGGCCTGCCGGTGACCTTGTTAGTGGGGATGTTGCTGATCCCCGTAATGCTGCTGCCCGCGCTACCGAATCGGATGGCGAGCATTTGGCAGCACGCCTACGACACCCTTGGAGTGATTCTCGGGGTATCGGGATGAACGCGCCGGTCGCTTTACGAACCTTTCGGCAGGCCTTACCAGGGGGCGCCCATAGGGGGTCTCGGCCGCAGGGATGCGGCCGTGAAGCCTCCAGGGATGGATTCACGGCGTCCCCGTATGGGCGCCCCCTGGTAAGGCCTGCCGAAAGGTTCGTGGCTTGGTCGTTGTCCGGCGGTCGGGTGCGGGGAGGGCGCGCGCGCTATGGCTGAAGAGAACGAGAGCGGCCAGGAGAAAACCGAAGAACCGACCCCGAAACGCCGCGAAGACAGCAAAAAGAAAGGTCAGATTCCCCGCTCCCGGGAGCTGACCACCATGCTCCTCATGCTGGCGGCGGCATTGGCCCTGCTGGTCCTGGGCGGCTGGATGGGGTCGCAATTGCAGGCACTGTTGGAGTGGTCGTTCACGATAGACCGGAGCCACATCTTCGAAAGGGATGTGGTGGTCAGATCCCTCCACGAGGCGATCGGCCGCGGGTTGATTACGGTCGGGCCTTTCGCCATGGCCATGCTGGTGGTGGCGTTGGCGGCGCCGGTCGTTCTCGGGGGGTGGTCGTTTTCAGCGCGGCCTATGGCTCCAAAGCTGGAAAAGATTAGCCCTATCAAGGGGTTCAAGCGGATGTTTGGGACCAAGGCCCTGGTTGAGCTGGGCAAGGCCCTGGGTAAGGTGTTGGTTGTGGGCGGTACGGCGCTAGGGCTGTTCTACCTCTTTTTCGACAGCTTCTACGCGATGAGCCGGACGTCTCTGCTACCCGCGATGGCGGAGGGCATGCGGCTGTTCTACATCTTCTTCTTCCTGTTGGCGCTGTCGCTGCTGGTAGTCGTGGCCATTGACGTGCCGTACCAAATCTACGACCACACCCAGAAGATCCGCATGACCCGCCAGGAGGTGAAGGACGAGTTTAAACAGACTGAGGGTAAGCCCGAAGTCAAGAGCCGAATACGCGACTTGCAGCGGGAGATGTCCAACCAACGCATGATGGAGCAGGTGCCCAAGGCCGACGTGGTCGTCACCAACCCGGCTCACTTCGCGGTGGCGTTGCGCTACGATCAGTCCGCAATGCGCGCCCCGCGGGTCATCGCCAAGGGCACCGATTTGTTGGCGGGCCGGATTCGCGCCGTCGCCGAGGAAAACGGTATTCCGCTCTTTCAGGCGCCGCCATTGGCACGGGCCTTGTATTACTCCACGGAGTTGGAGCAGGAGATCCCCTCCGAGCTCTATTTCGCGGTGGCTCAGGTACTGGCCTACGTCTACCAGTTGCGGGCTGCCCGCCGCCGCGGCGCTAGGCCGCCGGACCAGCCGCGGCCGGAAGTGCCCGAGGGGATGGATCAGCGCCCGGAGCGTGGTGGTAGCCAAGGAGATCAGAACGGCTGATGAACGCGGTCATTGCGGAACAGCTCAGGTTGATCGGCTCGCGGGGGCTCGGCACTCCGCTGCTGGTGGTGGCGTTGCTGGCCATGATGGTTGTGCCGCTACCGCCCCTGGGGCTGGACATGTTGTTCACCTTCAACATCGTCCTCTCGCTATCCATCCTGCTGGTCACCGTGTACATCATGCGGCCGCTCGAGTTCGCGGTCTTCCCGACCATCCTGCTGGTGGCGACGCTGTTGCGGCTGGCGCTCAACGTCGCTTCCACGCGGGTGATCCTCCTGGACGGGCATACCGGTACGGACGCGGCGGGCAACGTCATTCAGTCCTTCGGCGAGTTCGTCGTCGGCGCCAACTACGTTGTCGGTTTTGTCGTCTTCGCCATCCTGGTCATCATCAACTTTGTCGTGGTCACCAAGGGCGCGGGCCGTATCTCGGAGGTCACTGCCCGGTTTACGCTCGACGCTCTGCCGGGCAAGCAGATGGCTATCGACGCCGACCTGAACGCCGGTCTGATCTCTCAAGACGATGCGCGCACCCGCCGGTCGGAGGTGGCCAAGGAGGCGGACTTCTACGGCTCAATGGATGGCGCCGCCAAGTTCGTCCGCGGCGATGCCATCGCCGGCATCCTGATCCTCCTGATCAATATCGTCGGCGGGCTGATCATCGGCCTGGCTCAGCACGGCATGCCGGTGGACGAGGCGGCGCGCAACTACACGCTGTTGACGATCGGCGACGGTTTGGTAGCGCAGATTCCGTCGCTGGTGCTCTCCAGCGCAACCGCCATTTTGGTGACGCGGGTCTCCGATTCACAGGAGATGACCGATGAGGTCGTCCAGCAACTCTTCGGTAACCCGAGGGTGCTGTGGGTGGTGGGCGCGGTCATTGCGCTGTTGGGACTGGTTCCCGGCATGCCGGCGGCGCCCTTTCTCTTCTTCGCCGTGTTGTGCGGCCTGGGTGCTTGGATGGCGACCCGAAAACAGACGGAGCGGCATGCCGCCGAGGAGGCGGCTGCCGAGCCGGCCGTCTCGCACGACGAGGATGCCGAACGCAAGGAGCTCACCTGGAATGACGTTCCGCCGGTCGATCCGGTGGGGCTTGAGGTCGGTTACGGCTTGATCCCGCTGGTCGATCGCGACCAGGGCGGGCAGTTGTTGAACCGGATCAAGGGCGTACGCAAGAAAATCTCCCAGGATCTCGGCTTTCTGATTCAGCCGGTACATATCCGTGACAACCTCGATCTGGGGCCCAATTCGTACCGTATCAGTATCTTCGGCGTGCCGGTGGCCGAGGCGGAGGTGCAGCCGGGGCGGGAGTTGGCGATCAACCCCGGCACGGTCCACGGCGAGTTGGGCGGCGTGGCGACGCAGGATCCCGCCTTCGGTTTGGAGGCTGTCTGGATCGAGCCGGCCCAGCACGACTACGCCCAGGCATTGGGGTATACCGTGGTGGACGCCAGCACGGTTATCGCCACCCACCTCTCCCAGCTGGTTCAGCAGCACGCCAAGCAACTCTTCGGCCACGAGGAGGCGCAGAAGCTCCTCGATATGCTCGCGGAGAGCCAGCCGAAGCTGGTAGAGGAGTTGGTCCCGAACACGCTGCCGCTATCCGTTCTGGTCAAGGTCATGCAGAACCTGTTGGACGAAGGCGTTCCCATCCGCGATATACGCACCATCCTTGAGACACTGGCCGAGCATGGACAAAAGACGAAGGATCCGGCGGTACTGACTCAACACGTTCGCGAGGGGCTCGCCCGCATGATTATCCAGAGCATCCACGGAATGAACCAGGAGCTCCCGGTGATTACCCTTGAGCCCCAGTTGGAACAAATATTGCTTAACACTGTTCAAGGTGCCGGCGAGGGCGGGGGCGGCGGCTTTGAACCGGGACTGGCGGAGCGCATGCAGCAGTCGCTGGCGGAAGCCGTTCAGCGCCAGGAGGCCGAGGGGCAGCCGGCAGTGTTGTTAACGTCGCCGCCGCTGCGGGTTTGGTTACGCCGCCTGACCCGCAATGCCGCGCCGGGGCTGTACGTACTTTCATACAACGAGGTGCCCGATGACCGGCAAGTGCGCATTGTCGCGACAGTCGGCCAAGGGCAGGGCCAGGGGCAGGGCGGCGGCGGGTTGGAGGGCGGCCGGCCGCGTCCGGAGAAAACCGGAGCCGGGGCATGACGCCGCTCGGCGAACAGACCAGGAGTGAGCCATGCGAATAAAGCGCATCTTCGCCGCAGACATGCGGGAAGCTATCCGTAAGGTGCGGGACCAACACGGACCCGAAGCCGTGGTGATCTCTTCAAGGAAGGTGGAGGGTGGCGTCGAGGTGATCTCCGCCATCGATTACGACGAAAAGGCGGTTCAGGCCGCGGCCGAAGCGCAAGAGCCCCGGGCCGCCGAGATCCCGCCGCTCGATGTCCCAGCCGGGCCGCGACCGGGGGAGCCGGACGGCGCCGCGGTCGAGCCGGACGGGGGGGCGCTCTTCAAGACGACGGCCGCTGCCAAAACGGCCGATCACCTTATGGACGAGGCGGAACAGGCGCGCCAGGTCGCGCTGGCCCGGCTACGTCAACTGCGTTCCAGCGGCGCCACCGCCGGTCTTGCGGATGCCGCGCCGACCGACCAAGCAGCATCCTTGACCCGTTCGCCGGCAGCCTCGCCCGCCGCTTCGGAGAGGCGGCCGCGTATCGACCTGCGGGTTGGTGGCAACGAGGACGAAGATAAAGAGTTGTTCAGCGCGCTCTCACGGGAGCACCGGGATGCCCAGAAGAAGCGCGAAGCGTCTCGCCTCCAGACGGTCTCCGATACACGGATAAGGGGCGCCGCGGCGTCCGGTCCGGCAGGTCCGGTTGGCTCGGTCAAGCCGAAAGGCGGATCTCCCGGCGGGGGGGTGGCGTCGGCGGCTCGCAAGGGTGAAGGCGGGCGTCCCTCCATCAGGATCAGTGAAGAGCCGGCGATCCAAGAGATGCGCGAAGAGATCAAGACCTTGCGCGGCCTCTTTGAAAACCAACTAAACATGATGGAGTGGGGGCGGCTGGGCCGCCGCCACCCGGCGCGGGCTAGCGTAATCAAGAGGCTGGCCGATTTAGGGTTGGGGCCCGATGTCAGCCGCCGGCTGGCCGACCATGTGCGCGGCGACGAAGACCCCGATGCGGCCTACCGCAAGGCGTTGGCCTTGATCGCAAGGTATCTGCCGGTGACCGACGACGAGATTGTTGCCCAAGGTGGCGTGGTGGCGTTGGTCGGACCCACCGGGGTCGGTAAGACCACCACGGTAGCCAAGCTGGCGGCACGCTATGCGTTGCGCCATGGGCGCGAGCGGGTCGCACTGGTCAGCACGGATAACTACCGGATCGGCGCCCAGGACCAGTTGCTTACCTACGCGCGCATCCTCGATGTGCCGGTCTATACGGCCGGCAACCGGCACGAACTGAGAACCCTGTTGGACGACCTCGTGGACCGCGGCCTGGTCCTCATAGATACTGTCGGCATGAGCCAAAGGGACGTGCGCCTCGCGGAGCAGTTCAAGACTTTGGGTAGCGCGGAAGGACTGGTGCGTACCTATCTGGTTCTTTCGGCGGCTACGCAGTTGTCGACACTCACCGAATCGGTGCGCGCCTTTCGGGCGGCCGACCCGGCCGGTTGCATTTTGACCAAACTCGACGAGGCGACGACATTGGGCGGGGTGCTGACGTGCGCGCTGCGTACCCGGCTGCCGTTGGCCTACCTCGGCGTCGGACAACGGGTGCCGGAGGACTTGCAGGCGGCTCGGGGTGATACACTGGTCCACAAGGCGTGCGCGCTCTTGGAAGAGTTCGGACAGAACACGGACGAGGAAGCGGTGGCGCTCTCGCTGGGCGGGGGAGGGCATGTCTTTGAGTAACGCGGGCCTCGATCAGGCAGCGGGATTGCGCAGGATGGCAAGTGCCAGACCGGTCAAAGTGATCGCTATTACCGGTGGGAAGGGCGGCGTTGGCAAGACGAATGTCTCGGTGAATCTCGCCGCCGCTTTGACCCAGTTGGGAAACGAGGTCATGTTGCTGGATGCGGATCTGGGGTTGGCCAATGTCGACGTGGTCCTCGGCCTCTCTCCGAAGATGAATCTCTCCCATGTCATCGATGGCGAGGCCACCCTGGACGACGTGCTACTCGACGCGCCGGGTGGATTCACGATCGTGCCCGCCTCTTCCGGAACCCGGCGTATGGCCGAGCTCTCCTCTGTCGAGCATGCAGGGCTGATTCGCAGCTTCAGCGAACTCCAACGCAGTGTCGATGTGCTGTTGGTGGATACAGCCGCCGGTATCTCCGACGGCGTGGTGAGTTTCGCCATGGCGTGCCGCGAGTTAATCATTGTCGCGTGCGATGAACCTTCATCGATTACCGATGCCTACGCGTTGATCAAAGTGCTCAACCGGGATCACGGCGTCGAGCGCTTCCGCATGGTCGCCAACAGGGTGCGCAGCCGCCGGGAGGGGCAGTTGCTGCATCAGAAACTCTCATTGGCGACCGACCGTTTTCTCGATCTAACCCTGGACTTTATCGGGGCGATTCCTGAAGATGACCGTTTGCGTCGCGCGGTGCAGAAGCAGC
This sequence comes from Halorhodospira sp., assembly GCA_007121755.1. Lineage (GTDB taxonomy): Bacteria > Pseudomonadota > Gammaproteobacteria > Nitrococcales > Halorhodospiraceae > SKYL01. The sequence goes on from SKJZ01000039.1 coordinate 51,866, forward strand.
GGCCGGTGATGGAGGCCTATCCCAACAGTCCGTCATCCAAGGCCTTCGCCGAGTTGGCGCGCCGGGTCAATAAGTGGCCGGCGCCCAACGACGCGGCCGGAAACCTGGAGTTCTTTGTTGAACGTTTGATCCAATACAGTGCCGGGTATGGAGGTGTCGTTTGATGAACGGCCACGCCATGTACAGCGCGGTGGCGTATCAGGGCGACGACGACGTGGTGGTCCGTTACGCTTCGCTGGTGAAACGGATCGCGCACCACTTGGCCAGCCGTTTGCCGCCGAGCGTCCAGTTGGAGGATCTGATCCAGTCGGGCATGATTGGTCTTCTGGAAGCGGCGCGCCAGTACGATGCCTCCCAGGGCGCCAGTTTTCAGACATACGCCGGTATTCGCATCCGGGGGGCGATGCTCGATGAGATGCGGCGGCTGGATTGGACGCCGAGGTCGGTGCATCGAAAGGGTCGCGGGGTGGCGGAGGCCATCCGGGCCGTGGAGTATCGCACCGGGCGGGACGCCAGGGATCATGAAGTCGCGGAGGAGATGGGAATATCGGTGGCGGAATACCATCAAATCCTTCAGGATGTATCGACATCCCGGGTGTTCAGTATCGACCAGGAGGATCCGAACACCGGAGAGTCGCACGAGCCTGCCGGCAATCAGCCAGGCCCGCTGAACCTCCTCCAGGGCGAGGGCTTTCAGCAGGAGTTGGCGGAGGCGATTCGCGAGCTGCCTGAGCGTGAACAATTGGTTATGGCGCTCTATTATGATGAGGAGCTCAATCTGCGTGAGATCGGGGAGGTGCTGAGTGTCTCTGAATCGCGCGTCAGTCAGATCCACGGCCGGATCATGCTTAAACTTCGCAGCCGTCTGGCCGATTGGAGTGGAAGAGACGATCCGGAGACCGCATAAAGCGCCTCGACAGGAGGGGGCCTAACGTGCCAGCGGATAAGAATATGAAGATACTTGTCGTGGATGACTTTTCCACGATGCGGCGTATCATCAAAAACCTGTTGCGTGAACTCGGCTACAACAACGTCGTCGAGGCCGATGACGGCAACACGGCGTTGCCGGTACTCAAGCGCGGCGGGATCGACTTTCTGATCACCGACTGGAATATGCCCGGCATGACCGGTTACGAATTGTTGTGCGAGGTTCGGAAAGACGAGAATTTGAAGGACTTGCCGATCTTGATGGTGACCGCCGAAGCCAAGCGGGATCAGATTGTGCAAGCCGCTGAAGCTGGCGTGAACGGGTACGTCGTCAAGCCCTTTACCGCGCAGACGCTGCGGACCAAGATCGACAAGATCTTCGAGCGTATCGACGCGGGCGGGGCGTAGCCGTATGGTTGAAGCAGCGATGGGAGAGGACTTCTCGTCCCTGGCCGAATACCGCAAGGCGGCAGAGCGCTTGATCGAGCACGTCGACGCCGGTGATGCCGAGGCGGCGCAAGGGATTATTGACGATCTGACCCACTTGCGCGAGACGGAGATCTTCCGCGAATTGGGAAGCCTTACCCGGGATCTGCACGAGGCGATCAAGACTTTCCAGCTCGACGACCGGCTGGCGGACATTACCTCGTCCGAGATCCCTGACGCCCGCGAGCGCCTGAACTACGTCATAACCATGACCGAGCAGGCCGCGCACCGGACCCTCAATGTCATCGAAGACAGCATGCCACTGGCCCAAGAGTTGGCCTCGGAGAGCAGCCGGCTCCTGCAGCGGTGGCAGGCGTTCCGGCGCCGCGAATTGTCGGCAAATGAGTTTCGGCAGTTGAGCCGCGAGGTGGACGGGTTTCTAGAAAAGGTGCGCGATAACGGGCAACTAGTACACGATAAGCTCGGTGAAGCCTTGATGGCGCAGGACTATCAAGACCTGACCGGACAGATTATTCGCAAAGTGATCGCGCTGGTGGAGGAAGTGGAAGGGAATCTGGTCCATTTGATCCGGATTTCCGGACAGCGCATCGTGGAGGAGCGCATCCCCGACTCGGATAAGGCGCAACAGGATAAGGACTCCATGATGCGCGGCGTCGGACCTTCCATCCCGGGCAGTGATGCCGCGGATGTCGTCGGCAGTCAAGACGATGTGGACGACCTTTTGTCGAGCCTGGGTTTCTAGAAGGGATCTCGGGCTCCAATACCATCTGAAATGAACGGGAGCATCGGCCATGGCCATCGACCTTGAGGACGATATCGTTCAGGACTTTCTGGTCGAGTCCCGGGAGATCCTGGAGCGCCTCAGTGAGCAGTTGGTCGACCTGGAGCAGCGGCCTACTGATAAAGACCTGTTGAACTCGGTCTTCCGGGGGTTCCATACCATCAAGGGTGGCGCCGGGTTTCTCGGCATGGATCCATTGGTGGATGTCTGTCATCGGACCGAGGATGTCTTCAACCTGCTCCGGAACGGAGAGAAAGAGGTCACCGCGGACCTCATGGATATTGTGCTGCGGGCGCTGGATGTCGTTGTCGCGCAGTTCGGTAATATCGAAAGCGGCGAGGATCCGCAAGCGGCCCCGCCGGAGTTGCTGCGTGAATTGGAGACGCACAACGTCGCCGATGGCGCGCCTGCGGCCGAACATCAACCTGCTGCAGCCCCGCCGGCGGCAGCCGGCGCGGACAGTGAGGATCCGGGGGATATCAGCGACGCCGAGTTCGAAGAGCTGCTCGATGCGTTGGATGAGGATGGCGGCGGCGGCGCGCCAGCGGAGGCCGCCAGCGACGAGATTACCGATGACGAGTTCGAAGGGTTGCTGGATGAACTCCACGGCAACGGGCAGCACGCCGGCGTGCCTCCGGGCGTCTCGGCGAGCGCCGGTCCGCCGGAGAAGGCGGCGGCCGGCAGCGATGACGAGATAGAAGAGGAAGAGTTCGAGGCGCTGCTCGACGATATGTACGGTAAGGGGGCGGCGCCCGGTAAGCACGCCGCGCCGCCAGCCGTGGAAGCGACCGGTGCTACGCCTGCCGCCGCCAAGGCGCCGGCGGCAGAGGGCGGGCAGGCTCGCGCGGCGAAGGCCCCGTCCGAGCCTGCGGCCAAGTCCGATCCGCCGCGGGCGGCGGTGTCGCAATCCTCATCTTTGGCGCCTGCCAAGGGTGGTGGTGGGGGCGGCGGTAAAGAGCCGCCGGCCTCCAAGGGGGGCGGCGCCGCGGGAGCTGGCGGCGGTGGCGGGGCTCCGAAGGTCGAGTCCTCGGTCCGGGTCGATACCTCCAAATTGGACGAGATCATGAATTTGGTCGGTGAGCTGGTCTTGGTCCGTAACCGGCTCTCCACCCTGAGGGGGTTGTTGGACGACGACCGGATGAGCCAGGCGGTGGCCGATCTCGAGTTGGTGACGTCTGACTTGCAGACATCGGTCATGAAGACCCGGATGCAGCCGATCAAGAAGGTCTTTGGCCGTTTTCCCCGTGTGATTCGCGACTTGGCCCGGCAGCTGGATAAAGAGGTGCGTCTGGAGACGCGGGGCGAGGATACCGATCTCGACAAGAACATGGTCGAGGCGCTTGCCGATCCGATGATCCACTTGGTACGCAATTCGGTCGATCACGGCATCGAATCCCCGGATGAGCGGGAGAGCAAGGGAAAGCCGCGTGAGGGAGTGGTCACCCTGTCCGCTGAGCAGGAAGGGGACCATATCCTATTGACGATCGCCGATGACGGCGCCGGGATGGATCCGCAAAAACTGCGTCGGTTGGCGGTGGAGAAAGGGGTGATGGACCAGGAGTCGGCCGCCCGTCTCGACGACAAGGAGGCCTTCAATCTGATCTTCTACGCCGGCTTCTCCAGCAAGGAGGAGATTTCCGACGTCTCGGGGCGGGGTGTCGGCATGGATGTGGTGAAGAACAGCTTGGCCAAGCTCAACGGTACCGTGGATATCGACTCGGAAATGGGTGTCGGTACGGTCATGAAGATCCAGTTGCCGTTGACCCTGGCCATCCTGCCGACCCTGATGGTGAAGATCTCTGGCCGTAAGTTTGCGCTGCCGATGTCGGTGGTTCGGGAGATCTTCGAACTGAATCAGACACGTACCAACGTGGTTAACAACCGCCTGGTGGTCTTGGTCCGCAACAAGGCCATGCCGCTCTTCTTCCTCGAACGTTGGCTCCATCAGTCGGGCGAGCCCATGCCGAGTAACCAGCAGGACGCCGAGACCGAAGGCGAGGATGAGCGCCAAGTGGTGACTGTCATTATCGGCAATCAGGCGGTGGGTTTTGTCGTCGATGAAGTGATTGGGCTGGAGGAGGTAGTGATTAAGCCGCTCGGTGCGCTCCTTCACGGGTTGCCGGGGCTGGCCGGATCGACCATCACCGGTGACGGCCAGATCGCGCTGATTGTCGATATACCGAGCCTGATCAAGTCGTTCGGTGCGCGCCTCTGATGTCGCCGGGCGGCCGCCTTATTTGCCATTGGGGGGAGTGAGTGAGTATTCGTGTTCTGGTGGTCGACGACTCCGGATTCTTTCGTCGGCGTATTCGCGCCATGCTCGATTCGCACCCGGACCTGGAGGTCTGTGGAGAGGCCTGTAATGGGCGGGAAGCCGTCGAATTGGCGGAGAAGCTCAGGCCCGATGTCATTACGATGGATATCGAGATGCCGGAATTGGACGGCATCAGCGCAGTGCGCCAGATTATGCGCAAACGCCCCACGCCCGTGTTGATGTTCTCCTCGTTGACGTATGAGGGCGCCAGGACAACGTTGGAGGCGTTGGAAGCCGGGGCGACGGACTTCATCCCGAAACGGTTCGCCGACATCTCCGGCGATATGGATGAGGTCAGGCAGCAACTGACGTCGCGTTTGGTGGAGATGGGGCGCAAGAGGGGGGGAGCGCGGCAGTCTGTTGAACCGTCGGCATCCACAGCAAGCGCCGACGGGGTATCAGGCGGTGAGAAGAAGATGGATGCGGCGGAGCCACCCCGCGAGGCGGTAGCATCCGGCGCATCGGCACGGACACCGCGGCCGGGGCCATCGGCGCGGCCAGCGCCACAGCCAGCGCCCCCTGCGGCGGAGCCCCGGCGGCGGCGTGGCCCGCGAGTGAGTGATTTGGAATTGGTCGTTATCGGCTGCTCCACCGGCGGTCCCGTTGCTCTGCAGCGGGTCTTGACTCAGTTGCCGGCAGGTTTTCCGCTGCCGCTGGTGGTGATCCAGCACATGCCGGCGAGCTTTACCCCGGCGTTCGCAGAGCGGCTCAACGAGTTGTGCAAAGTCAGTGTTCGGGAGGCGAACGACGGGGATGTGGTAAGGCCGGGAGAGATCCTGCTGGCTCCTGGAGGGCGGCAGCTCGGCTTCCGCAGCGTCGGTGGGAAGTTGTCGGTGCATACCTTCGAAGGGACCCCCGATCAGTTCTATAAGCCGAGCGTGGATGTAGCCTTTAGCGAAGCGGCTCAAGTAATCCCGGGGCGGGTATTGGGGGTCGTTTTGACGGGCATGGGGTCGGACGGCGCCAAGGGCGCTCAACTGCTCAAGAAGGGCGGCTCCTGGGTCTGGGCTCAGGATGAGGCGACATCGGTGATATACGGCATGCCTGCGGCAGTGGCCAAGGCGGGCGCCGCCGATCAGGTTCTTCCATTGGATAGCGTGGGACAGGAGTTAGCGCGCCTGCGTTAGCGGGGCGCTGAAAGCCCAATGCGCATTTGGACGGTCGCAAACCAGAAAGGGGGCGTCGGCAAGACGACCGTGGCGGTCAGCCTCGGTGGTCTGTTGGCCCAACGTCGTCGGCCCACCTTGTTGGTCGATCTCGATCCACACGGCTCGTTGACCAGCTACTTCGGTTACGATCCGGAGACCGTGGAGCCGACGCTGTACGATCTCTTCCGTGGCGGAGGGCGGACACCTCCCGCCAGCAAGATGATCCAAGAGACGTCGGTGGAGGGGCTCTATCTGTTGCCGGCATCGACCGCGCTGGCGACCCTCGACCGCCAACTCGGCAGCCGCCACGGCATGGGGTTGGTGATCCGCCGCGGCTTGAACTCCGTGGCCGACCGTTTCGATTACACCATGTTGGACTGTCCCCCGATGCTCGGTGTGCTGATGGTCAATGCGTTGGCGGCGTGCCATCAGTTGCTGGTGCCGGTGCAGACTGAGTTTTTGGCCCTCAAGGGGCTCGATCGCATGGTGCATACCTTGGAGATGATTCAGCGCTCCCGTAGTCGCGATCTCCCGTACACCATCGTGCCCACCCTTTACGATAAGCGGACTCGCGCGGCCATAGAGGCGCTGAAGGATCTACGGCAGCGTTACGGAGAGCGGGTCTGGAGCGGGGCGATCCCGGTGGATACGCAGTTCCGGGAAGCCAGCCGCCAGGGGCTGCCGTTGACCGTGGCGCAACCGTGGTCGCGGGGCAGCATGGCTTTCCGCAAGCTTCTCGACTATCTCCAGGAGCGCGATGTCGCGGCGTCGCCGGCGGTGGTGGACCATGAGTGATCCGGGAGAAGAGCACGGTCCGGCGCTGCCTCGGCACCACCAAGCACTTACGGAGTATCTGGAAGAGCTACTGCGGGATGTGCCGGACGAGGAGTGGGATGTCGAGCCACCCGCCGGGCCTCCGCCCCGGCGGGCGCGCCGTACTTCTCGCGCCGATCCCGCCGGTGTTGCTGTAAAGGAGCGGGTCGAGCTTCCCCGCGCACCGTTGCCGAAGGTGGCCCCGCCGCCACCGGAACCGCCTGCGTCCCAGCCGCCTCCGGCGGCGGAGCCGGACCCGTTCCCGGAGTTCGGACCGGATCTCGAGCCGAGGTCGGAGCCGGCGGTTTCCGTGCCGGAGCCTGTGCCCGAGCCGGAACCCGCGCCTACCCCGGCGCCCGCCGGCGGGCCCGGCGGCCCCGCTGAGGGGGAAACTGAAGATCCGTTGCCGGCCTGGTCGCGGCCCTACTTCCAGGCGTTGCTGTTCCATGTCGGGCCGCTTCGCTTGGCCGTGCCGCTGATCAAGCTTCAGAGCGTGGTGCCTTGGTCGGACGAGATCTCTCCGGCGCCCCGCCAACCGGAGTGGATGCACGGGCTCTTGTTTTACCGGGGCAAACAGGTCCGAGTGGTGAATACCGCTGAGCTGGTGCTCCCCCAGGACCGGCGGCCACCGCCGGAGGAGTTGGAGCCACGCAAGCTGTTGGTGGTCGGGGACGGATGCTGGGCCTTCTCCTGTCGGGATGTCTCGGAGGTGATTAAACTCGAGCCGGACCAAGTCCAGTGGCGGTCGTCGCGGGGGCGGCGGCGGTGGCTGGCCGGCACGGTGCGGGAACACCTTTGCGCCCTTATGGATGCCGACGCCCTTGCCGAAATGCTTGATGAGGATGGCGAGGGCTGATTTCCTGTACGGATGGTCTGGTCTTGGTGGAGACCAGGGGGCAGAATGAGGCCTGTGACAGCGAGCAGTAGCTCTCGATTACGGTCGTATACCTTTAGCGGACGGGTGATGTAGTCCCATGGCACAACAAACACAGCAAGCACAGAAGCAAGAAGAGCAGGAGCAGCATGAAGGCCCGGTCAGCCAGTGGGTGACCTTCGGACTCGATGACGAGAGTTACGGCATCAACGTCATGCAGGTCCAGGAGGTGCTGCCGCCGTCGGAGATTGCCCCTGTGCCGGGTGCGCCCCACTTCGTGATGGGCATCATTAATCTGCGCGGCAAGGTGGTTACGGTCGTCGATACCCGTCTGCGGTTCGGCTTGCCCACCCGGGAACCGGATAAGGAGAGCCGGATCGTCGTTATCGAGGCGAACAACAACATCGCCGGGGTTATGGTCGACAGTGTCGCCGAGGTGGCGACGGTCAAGGAGTCCGAGATCGACACCGCTCCCAATGTAGGCAACGAGGAGTCGTCGCGTTATATCTACGGGGTGGTCAGCCGGAAGGACGGCCTGTTGATCCTGGTGGACGCGAACAAGCTGCTCACCGATGAGGAGTGGCAAGAGGTCTCTACGATCTGAGGGGGTCCCGAAATACCGGCCGGAGGAGGCGGCTTTTCGAGACCCCCCTTGAGTTCGACCGATCCTACGGTGCCGGCCCCGCGGGCCGGACCCGGTAAGGCTGGATCTCGGCCGCCTTTACCCGATTGCCGTGAGTCTGAATGATGGTCACCGGGTAGCCGTCGAGCAGAAGGCTGGTGCCTGCCTCCGGAATGCTCTCCAGCTTCTCCAAGATCAAGCCGTTCAGGGTGCGAGGGCCGCTGGTGCTCAGGTCCGCGCCGAGCAGGCGGTTGAGTTCCCGCACGCCGATGCTGCCTTCCACGACCAGCGTTCCGTCTTCACGGCGTTGGGCTGAACGAGACTGCTCGTGCGGATCGGTGGTGAATTCCCCCACGATCTCCTCAAGGATATCTTCAAGCGCGGCCAATCCCAAGATTTCGCCGTACTCATCGACTACCAGTCCGACGCGGGTGCGGTGCTGCTGGAAGTTCACCAGTTGCGTGTGGAGGCCGGTGCCTTCCGGGATAAACAACGGTTC
>SKJZ01000084.1 GCA_007121755.1 Halorhodospira sp.
CACGATGGAGCGCACCGAGGTATCCGGCACCGGGTGGAACGTTGACGACACGCCCCGGCGATCCGGTTCGGCTTCCGGGAAATCTACAGCGAGAACCTCGAGGGGGGATTCGAGATTCGCCGCGTGACCGGTGACCTGGGTTACACCGGTATGCGGTGGAGCATCCATTACGCCCTCACCGCGGTCGACCTGTATGGCCGGCTGAACTATGTCGGCTCCGGCCTGCCCGGCGGAGACAGCATGAATCTCAACCTCACCGGCGGAGTGCGTTACAACTTCTGAGACGAGTGCCCCGGCCTGGGTGTCAATCAACGCTATCAGCCTTGATGCGACAGGGGGCGGTCTTGACCGCCCTTTCTTGCCGGACCGGACCTTGCACTTTGACTTTCTTTTTTCAGGGAGAATTTCGCAATGCCCAGTATTTCTCAACATGGATCAACGCAGGAAAACAAACACTTTTGCTTTCGCCTCGGCACGGTCGCCGTCCTAGTGGCCGGTCTCGCGCTCAGCACCGGTTGCCTCAATGACGATGACGGCACCACCACCAAGGATGACAGCAACGGCTCAACCGAACCCATTGGCACTGGGGATGAAATTCCTCTTCCGGGAATCGACCCGCTGAGTTTCCAGAACCCCATCTCCCTCGCCGCGGCGGACAACGGCCACGACAACGCCAAAACACTGGCCGTCGCGCTCGCGCAGGGTATCGAGATGGTTTTCGAAGCGGGTACAAATGCGGCTCCCAATCCACTCGAAGGCCGGGACGGCGGCTTCGGCGGGCCGCGCGAGGTGTATTCGGACCCGGGGCTGCCCCGAGAGAGCTGGTCACTGGTCTTCGAGTGCGCCGAAAATGCTGGAACCGAGTACTACGAGCTTGCTTTCGACCTGGATGTCGACAGCCAGTATTACGTCGTCGCCGACGAGTACGAGAGCGATCCTATTGGAACCGAAAACCCCGACGGGATCGACATCACGGAATACTGCAATTACACCATTCAGCCCAATAAGGATTGGGAGGGAGAGAACCAGACGCGGGTGCTGACCGGCGACGACGCCCTCGAGCATCGCCTGAAGATGACTTCCAGTATCGCCGCCATCCACACCCGGAAGGATCGTGTCGATGTGGAAGAAGGCCACATCACCCGTCTGGGCGAGGTGCTGACCACCCCCACCACACTTTGGCGGGATGTTGAGCAGGCCATAACCACCAAGCTCTTCGCGGATCGACCTCCCATGACCACTTACCTTGTCGGCTCCTGGAAGCAGGAGATTGACGACGAGGAGGTCCGCGCTCACGGGAGCTCGCTGGCGATCAGCCAAATAGACCTGTCCGACATCTTGGAGCCCGGCACCGTGGCCATTACGTTGGGGGATTTCGATCTTGGGGCCACCGACTCCGGCTTTCGAACCCTGCTACTGGCGGGAAGTAAAGCCACCCTGGGTCACGGACTGCCCGATGGGGTAATCGACTTCGAGGTGGTCGAAGATGTGGAGATCGGCGGCTCGATGGGCATCAAGAACGGGGGCGTGAAGCTGATCGACGCCAACGGCGAGACGGCCACCCTCACCTATGCCTACGACTCCCTCAATGACGAGACCACGGTGACCATCGAGGCCGGCGGCGTAACCGGCACCTACGGTGAGGACGAGTTGGTCGAGCATTCCAGCTGATCCGCCTTCGAAGAGGAACAAGTGGCGCCGTGCTCCGCTTTGGCCGGCGCGAGGTCTATAGAGACGCGGTCGAGATTGCAACCGAAGTGCGTTACGTCTTCGATAACGCTAAGAAGCCGGGGGAGGGGGATGTGCGCCCTCCCCGGCTTTCTTGGCACAGCGCATCCGCAGGCCCGACGAGGCCGAACGCAAGCGCATCAAGCGGGTGGAGAAGGACGGCAACAACCACGGGCGGCTGTTCGTCCACTTCCGCCACTAGCCGTACCGTTCAACGCGTTGACGTTGGCGGCGGAGGATTGGTGAGCTCTGGACGCGGTCAACTTGTGGAGATTGCTTCGTCGCTCCGCTCCTCGCAATGACGGTATTCCGGGTTCTTGCGGTGACGGTTTGTTCCACGGTCCTTGACACCACCTAGCCCGGACGGCATATTACCCGGCTTCCAAATTCGAGTTGCACCAGACAGTCAGGAGATCCGCACGTGGCGAACATTGCCTCCGCTAAGAAGCGCGCCCGCCAGAGCGAAGTCCGCCGCCTCCGCAATAAGATGCGGCGTTCCGCGATGCGCACTCAGTTGAAGAAGGTGATCCACGCCATCGAGCAGGGCGACCGGGACAAGGCGCAAGCCGCCTACCAGGACGCCGCGCGCATCCTGGACGTGTCGGCCAACCGCGGCATCATTCACAAGAACAAGGCCGCCCGCCACAAGAGCCGGTTGAACGCCCGCATCCTCCAGATGGGCGCGTAAGACCCGCTCTTTTACCAAGCCAGCCCGCCGGTCGCGACGGGCAGATCCACCTCGTAGCTCTCGACCCACGGCATGGCCCGGATATGGGCCATCCTGCCGATGGTCACTTGGCTGACGGCTGCGCCGGCCGGCGGCCACGCCCCATGGACGGTATCCTCGAACAGCAGCCCGGCCAGGCCGTCGTCCTGCACCATAAAGACGCTGTGCAGCCGGCCGTCCAGGGCCACTTCCCGATGGAGCAACTCCACCACCGTCCCCTCCGGCAGGATCACCACCGGCGGCAACCGGCAACTGTGCCCGCGGCACTCGGTGGCGTACGGGAGCAAGCGGGCGGCGACGTCGTAGCCGGCCACGTCGCGCACCGCCACGGGGATATCCAGCTCCATCAGGCGCCCGCCGCTCAAGTTCACCGACAGCGCCGGGGTGGAGCGGTCCGGCGGCACGTGCTCGCGCCCGCCGGCGCCCCGCAGCAGGCGGTGTACCCGCCCCTCCGGGTCTACCAACCGGGCGTAGGTCACCGGCGTGGCGCCGATGTGGTCCACCGCGCCGGGGCGGGCGCCGCTCTCCAGGAGCACCGCCGCCGCTTCGGCGTTGCCGTACTGCGCCGCATACATCAGCGGCGTCTTGCCGTTCCGGTCGGTGCGCTCCGGATCGGCCCCGGCGCCCAATAGCCGGCGAACGCTCCGCGCGTCCGCCCAGGCGGCGGCGGCGTGGAGCGCGCCGAACTCGTGCTCGTCACCAGCGCCCGGTCGCGCCCCCTCTTCGAGCAGAGCAACGATTACGTCGCTTCGCCCACCACCGCGCACCAGGCGCGCAGCCCGGTCGCGGGGACTCACATAACCGACCGCGGCGTGCCAAAGCGCGTCGGCGCCGTCGCTGTCCCTGATATGGAGATCGGCGCCGGCCGCCAATAGCAGCTCGACCACATCAAGGTGCCCGAGGCGAGCCGCCTCCATCAGCGCGGTGCGGTTCGCGGCGTCCCCGCCGTGCACCACCGAATCGACATCGGCGCCGGCCGCCAACAACTCCTCGACCCGCCGCCGATCGCCGTGCAGCGCCGCCGCGACCAGCGCCCGGTGGTGGTCTCTGACCGCCCGGCCGCCGTGATCCAGAAGCAGCACCGCCGCGTGCGGACTGCGCGCCACCGCCACGTCGAGCAGCGAGATGGGCCGGCCGTCCTCACCGTCCCAGACCGCCGCGGCATCAAGGCCGTGGTCGAGCATCCAGCGCAGAACCTCCACATCGCCGACCCGGACCACATCGGCCACCGCCCACGGCGCGGCCGGCAGCGACGAGGCGGCGGCCAACCGGCGGACCGGGCCGCGATGGCGGGCGCCGGAGGCCAATGAGAGCGCCGTCGCGCCGTCGGCGTCGCGCCGGTTGGGGTCGGCGCCGTGGACCAGCAAGAGATCGATCAGATCATCGCTGCCGTCCAGCGCGGCGGCCATCAGGGGCGTGCGTCCACTCTTGTCGGCGGCGTCGGGGTCGGCGCCGGCGTTCAGCAGCGCTTCGGCCGCTCCGGCGTGTCCGCCCTCCACCGCGTAGTAGAGCGGCCCCCGGCCGGCACCGTCGCGATACCCCGGATCGGCCCCCGCGGCCAGCAGCAGCGAGACCGTCTCGAAATCACCCTGGACGGCGGCGTAGTGGATCAGCGGCCGGCCGCTGCGGGGGTCGGTCAGGCCGGGCGCCACACCCCCGTCCAACACCCGGGAGATGGCGGCGGCATCGCCGGCCCGCGCCGCCTCGAGGGCGGAGCGCTCCTCCGGGTGGAGCAGCCAACCGGCACAGCCCGCCGCCGCCAGCACGGCGGGCAACAGGAGTGGCAGGACGATTCGGCGCATGCGGTATCCCACGCTCGGCGGTTACGATCCGGTGACCACCATGTTATCGCGATGGATCAGTTCCGGCTCTTCCACGTAGCCGAGGATCTCCTCGATCTCCAGGCTGGAACGCCCCATGAGGCGGTGCGCCTCGTCCGCCGCATAGTTGACGAGTCCGCGGCAAACCTCGCGGCCGCCGGGGTCGACGCAGGCGACCATCTCGCCGCGCGTAAAGCCGCCGTCGACGCCGACCACGCCGACCGGCAGCAGGCTCTTGCCCGACTCGCGGACCGCTCTGGCCGCGCCCTCGTCGAGACGCAGCCGCCCGGCCACCTGGAGGTGGCTGGCCAACCACTGCTTGCGGGCCACCAGCGGCTCCCGGTCGGGCACGAAGAGAGTACCCAACCCCTCTTCCGCCGCCGCCAGGCGGTGCAGCACATCGGGCTCGCGGCCCGACGCGACGACCGTATGCGCCCCGGAGCGGGCGGCCCTCCCCGCGCCCCGCACCTTGGTCAACATCCCCCCGCGGCCGAGGGCGCCCGGCGCCGCCCCGCAGAGGCGCTCCAACGCCGGGTCGCCGGCCCGCACCTCGGGCAATAACCGGGCGCCGGGGTTAATCCTCGGGTCGGCATCCATCAGCCCCGCCTGATCGGTCAGGATGACCAGCACCTCGGCCTCTACCAAGTTGGCCACCAGCCCCGCCAAGGTATCGTTATCGCCGAAACGGATCTCCTCGGTGACCACCGAGTCGTTCTCGTTGACCACCGGCACCACTCCGAGCCGCAGCAGCTCCCGCAACGCGCTGCGCGCGTTCAAGTAACGCCGCCGGTCGGAGAGGTCGTCGTGGGTCAGCAGCACCTGCGCGGTGTGCAGGTCGTGGCGGCGCAGCCCCGACTCCCACGCCTCCACCAAACCCATCTGCCCCACCGCGGCCACGGCCTGCAGGCGGTAGACGGCGTGGGGCCGCTCCACCCAGCCCAACCGCTGCATCCCTTCGGCCACCGCGCCGGACGAGACCAGCGTCACTTGGCGGCCGCCCTTGCGCAGGGCCGCGACCTGGTCGGTCCACTCGGCGATGCGCCGGCGGTCGAGCCCCCGGCCCTCGTCGGTCACCAACGCGCTGCCGACCTTCACCACCCATCGCTGGGCGTGCCGGAGCGCTTCACGCCGCCCGCTCACTGCCCGCTCTCCCGCTGCTCATCCAGGTAACGCATGATATCCGCGCACAACTCCCGCGTCCCCTCGCCGCTGAGCGCCGAAATCCCGTAGACCGGGCCGTCCCAACCGAGCGCCCGCCGGATCTCCTCGACGCGCGCCTCGCGCTCTTCCCGCGGCACCGTATCGAGGCGGTTGACCACCAGCCAACGCGGCTTCGCCGCCAACGCCTCGCTGTAACGCTCGATCTCCTCGATGACCGCCCGCGCGCCGGCCACCGGATCGCCGCCGCTCGCCTCGGCGGCGCCGTCCACCAAGTGTAGGATCAAGCCGGTACGTCCCAAGTGCTTGAGGAAGTGAATACCGAGCCCCGCCCCCTCGGCCGCCCCCTCGATCAACCCGGGGATATCGGCCATCACGAAGGAGGCGTCGCCCCCGACCCGGACCACGCCCAGATGGGGGTGGAGCGTCGTGAACGGGTAGTCGGCAACCCGCGGCTTGGCGGCGCTGACCGCGCGCAGGAGGGTCGACTTGCCGACATTCGGCGGCCCCAGCAGACCCACATCGGCGAGTACGCGCAGCTCCAGCTGAAGCGTGCGCCGCTCTCCCTCGCCGCCGGGGGTGCACCGCTCCGGAGCCCGATTGGTGGAACTCTTGAAATGGACGTTGCCGAGCCCGCCCCCGCCACCCTTGGCGACCAGCAGCCGCTCGCCGTGGGCGGTAATCTCGCCGATCAACTCGCCCGTCTCCTCGACACTGACCGCCGTGCCCACCGGCACCCGGACCGCCCGGTCGGCGCCGGAGCGCCCCGTACACTGCCGCCCGGAACCGTGCTGCCCGGGCTCGGCCGCGAAGTAACGGTCGTGCCGGTAGTCGGCCAGGGTATTCAGCCCCTCGTCGCCCTCCAGGTAGACGCTGCCGCCGCGGCCGCCGTCGCCGCCGTCGGGGCCGCCGCGCGGGATATACTTCTCGCGGCGAAAGCTGGCGCTGCCGTCGCCGCCGCGACCGCCTTCCACCGTTATGGTGACTTCATCGACGAACTTCATGGAGACCCTGCATAAAAAAAGCCCCGCGCAGGGCGGGGCTCTTTAGGGCGCGGCCGCGCGGGCCGCCCTCAGACCGCGCGAACGCTGACTTGCTTTCGCCCTTGCGGCCCTTTGCGCTCGAACACCACTTGGCCGTCGGCCTTGGCGAAGAGCGTGTGATCCCGGCCCAGGCCGACGTTCTCGCCGGGGCGGAAGTGCGTACCGCGCTGGCGGACCAGAATACTGCCCGCCTGCACCGCCTCGCCGCCGTACCGCTTGACGCCGAGCCGCTTGGAATGAGAGTCGCGCCCGTTGCGCGTGCTGCCGCCTGCCTTTTTATGTGCCATCTCGCCCCCCTCAGCCGGCCTGGATGCCGGTGATACGGACCTCGGTAAACATTTGGCGGTGGCCGTGATGGCGCCGATAGCCCTGCCGGCGCTTGAACTTCACCACCTCCACTTTGCGATCCCGGCCCTGCTCCAGGACCTCGGCGCTCACCTTGGAGCCCTCCAAGCGCGGCTCGCCGATACGGACATCGCTGCCGTCCCCGACCATGAGGACTTCATCGAATTCCACGGTCTCGCCGACCGCCGCCGGAAGTTTCTCCACGCGAAGGCGGTCGCCCTCGGAAACCCGGTACTGCTTGCCGCCACTACGGATCACCGCATACATCGGTGTGGTGCTCCCAAAGTTTATTGAATCGTTCGGTAAACCGCGGCGCAAGACCGCGAAGGGGCCGGTATATTAAGCCCGCCCGGCCGCCGCGTCAAACCTGCGCGCACCCTGTCGGGCCTGATCCGGCTCCGGGCGGTCGCTCCGGTCAATGTCGCCTTGGACGGCCCACCGCAGCCGACACCGCCTTGACACCCCGGCGCGCCCTCCCTAGCATCCAGCGTGCCGTCTCAGCCGGAGACACGCCGGACTTTATTCCATGGATCTCGAAGCCATCCGCTCCCTCGCCGCTGACGATATGAGAGCGACCGACCGGTTGATCCAAGGACGGCTGGCGTCCGACGTAGCCCTCATCAACCAGCTCGGCACCTATATCGTGCACAGCGGCGGCAAGCGCCTGCGCCCCCTGGTGGTGCTGCTGGCGGCGCGGGCCGGCGGATACACCGGCACCCAGCATATCCAACTCGCCGCCGTCGTGGAGTTTATCCACACCGCGACCCTCCTCCACGACGACGTGGTCGACGGCTCCGGCATGCGCCGCGGCCAGCGCACCGCCAACACCATCTGGGGCAACGAGGCGAGCGTCCTGGTCGGCGACTTCCTCTACTCCCGCGCCTTCGAGATGATGGTCGAATTGGAGCGGATGGCCGTCATGGAGGTGATGGCCCGAACCACCAACACCATCGCCCGCGGCGAGGTCATGCAGTTGATGAACTGCCACGAACCCGACCTCAGCGAGACCGACTACCGCGAAGTCATCTACCGCAAGACCGCCACCCTCTTCGAGGCCGGCTGCCGCCTCGGGGCCGTCCTGAACGACCTGGAAGAGGACGCCGTTCAGGCGATGGCCGCCTACGGCCGCCACCTCGGCACCGCCTACCAACTGGTCGACGACGCCCTCGACTACAGCGGCGACCCGGGGGAGATCGGCAAGAACCTGGGCGACGACTTGGCCGAGGGCAAGGCCACGATGCCGCTGATCCACGCCATGCGCGAGGGCGCCCCCGAGGACGCCGAGGCCATCCGCGACGCGATCCGCGAAGGCGGACTCGAACAGATCGACGCCGTCCGCGCGGCGATTGAAAAGACCCGGTCCGCCGCATACACTAGGCAGCTCGCGGAAACGGAGGTCGACCGGGCTCTCGCCCAACTCGAATCCGCCGTACCGCGGTCGCCCTGGCGCGACGCCCTGGCCGGCGTGGCCCGCCACTGCATCGACCGCACTGCGTAGGCAACGAAATATCGGGGTGTAGCTCAGCTTGGTAGAGCACTGCCTTCGGGAGGCAGGGGCCGGAGGTTCGAATCCTCTCACCCCGACCAATCCAATCAAGAACCCACCGCTCCGTTCACCTCCTGCACTATTCCATACAGGCGGCTTGTCACAGCTGTATCACGGCCCGGCGTGCATTCCCGTTCGATAGCCGCTGGTAACGACGGCCATACGACTCCCAAGGCACGCGGCCCGCACCGCCGGTAGCGCGGAACGAGCCCTCGCCACCGCGAACCGTGGCCGGGTTGCGAATTGCGTCACAGCCCGGCACCCTACCCTTCGGCCTTCCGATTCCGCGGGCATCGCGCAGGCTCCAAGGAGACAGCCCCAATCGCCTACGAAGGCGAGGCCCGCGCCGCCTCCGCCCTGGCGGTAGCGTGCCGGTTATCAGCATTCCGCCACGGTTGATCCCCCGGCACACCACCCACCATTACGCAGTGTTCGCCAGTGTTAGACAGCGTCTGTATATGGCCGGATCAGTTGGCGGCGCCGCGGCGCTCCAGGCGCAGCTTTGGGCCGGGCTGGCGGCTCGACTTGCGACCGGCGCACCATGGCGGGACAAGGCGTTACGAACGAGCGTCGTGGACGGTGTTCGTTGTTAGGCTGACGATCGGACCATGGCCATCGGCGGGAAAACGCGGACGCACGTGTGACAGTCTGGGGGCGGAAAAGACAGAAGCAGTCTAATCAACTGTTATGCAGCTTGACACCGTTGCGCAACGCGCTACAATATGACTCATGATCAAGTCTTTTAAGCACAAGGGATTGCGCCGTTACTACGAGACAGGGAGCACTCGCGGCATCCAGGCAAAGCATGCCAA
>SKJZ01000197.1 GCA_007121755.1 Halorhodospira sp.
AGGCCGCCACCGGAGACTCCCTGCTACCGTCGCTAAGCGCCTTCCGTATGTATTGCCGGGGCGAGGCGTCCAGGGTGACGCCGCCTTAAGTGTTCTCCACAACGATATGGGGGAACGCGGAGCCGGTATCCTTCTGCTGCAACGACAGCTTCCCAGCGATCCGGCGCGCGATGCGATGGTAACTCTGCGCCACCGGCCCGTCCGGATCGGCCGCCACCGACGGATTGCCGCTGTCCGCCTGCTCCCGAATGCCGATCTCCAGCGGCAACGAACCGAGCAGGTCGACGCCGTACTGCTCCGCCATGCGCGCGCCGCCGCCCTCGCCGAAGATGTGCTCCTGGTGGCCGCACTGCGAGCAGATGTGGATGCTCATATTCTCGACGATGCCGAGCACCGGCACGTTCACCTTCTCGAACATGCGCAGCCCCTTGCGGGCGTCGAGCAACGCGATGTCCTGCGGTGTGGTGACGATCACCGCGCCGGTCACCGGCACCTTCTGGGCGAGGGTCAACTGGGTATCGCCGGTCCCTGGGGGCATATCGACGATCAGATAGTCGAGATCCTTCCAGTTGGTGTCCGAGAGGAGTTGCTCCAGCGCCTGCGTGACCATCGGTCCCCGCCACACCATCGGCGTCTCTTCGTCGATCAGGAAGCCGGCGGACATCGCCTGCAGCCCGTGACCGATCAAGGGCTCCATGGTGTTGCCGTCTTTCGACTCCGGCTTGGCCTGGACACCGAGCATGCGCGGCTGGCTGGGCCCGTAGATATCGGCGTCCAGGATGCCGACATTGGCCCCTTCGGCGGCGAGCGCCAGCGCCAGATTGACGGCCGTGGTGGACTTGCCGACGCCCCCCTTGCCGGAGGCGACGGCGATGATGTTCTTAATCTGCTCCATGGCCTTGAGGCCGGGCTGAACCGTGTGGGCCTCGATCCGGCTGCTCACCTCGATCTCGGCCGATTCGACACCGGAAATCGCCTCGACGGCGGCCTTCAACTGCGCGGTAAGTTCGCCCCGATAACGGTCGGCCGGGTAACCCAGCTCCACCGCCACCCGGACCTTTTTGCCATCGACGGCGATATCACGGACGCACTGCGCCGAGACCAGGTCCATTTCCAGATTGGGATCGACTACATCCTGGAGCGCCCGCTCCACCGCGTCCCGAGTGACCTCACTCATTCAAAACCTCCGAACAGATCGTTGTAATTTGGCGGCGGCCGCTCGGCGGCGGCCGCCGGAGGCACCGCTTCACGGCGACAGCGGCACCCCGTCTTGGTAGGCGGCGGTGCCGTCCGAGAACCTCTCATTCTTCCAGAACGGCGCCCGCTGCTTCAGGGTATCGATGGCGTAACGGGCGGCGTCGAACGCGTCCCCGCGATGGGCCGAACGGACCACCACCAGCACGCTCGCCTCCCCGATGCCCAACTCCCCGATGCGGTGCATAATCCGGCAGCGTGTAATCGGAAAGCGTTCACAGGTCTCCGCTTCCAGTTCGCGCAGCACACGCTCCGCAAGCGGCTCATACGCCGAGTAGCCGATAGCCTCCACCGAGCGGCCGTCGTGGTGGTCGCGGACCGTGCCGGCAAAGACAACCATCGCGCCGGACGCGTCGTCCGCGGTCTCATCGATCAGCGCCTCGAGGGGCAGTGGCTCTTCAATGACATGCGACATCTCTTTGGGCATCTCCACCGATCGAATGCGCCTATTATGGCACGGTCGCCCCGCCGGAAGCAGCGTCCTCGTCTTGTGTGAATTCCTCAAGATTGAACGGCCCCAGCACGCACTCGGCCACCCCCGGCCGCGAAAAGTAAAACCCTTGCAAGATATCGCATCCGCAATCGCGCAGGTACTCGACCTGCTCCGCGCCCTCGACCCCTTCGGCCACCACATCGAGTCCGAGCCCGTGGGCCATGCCGACAATGGTGCGTACGATGGCGGCGTCATCCGCATCCTGGCTGATCTGCCGGACGAACGCCTTATCGATCTTGAGCCGGTCGATGGGGAAGCGTTTCAGGTGGGAGAGGCTGGAGTAGCCGGTACCGAAGTCGTCGAGCGAGATCCGCACGCCCATCGCCTTGAGTTCGCGCAGCGTGGCCGCCGCCATCTCCGGATTCTGGGCGACCGTGGTCTCGGTCAGCTCCAACTCCAACATCTCGGGCGGCACTTGGTAGTGCTCCAGGGCGCGGGATACCGTCCACGTCAGGTCGTGGTGACGGAACTGGCGCCCGGAGATGTTCACCGCCACCGGGACCGCGGCCACGCCGGCCTCCCTCCACGCCCGAAGCTGCGCGCAGGCGGCGTCGATGACCCATTGACCGATGTTGACGATCAACCCCAGATCCTCGGCCAACGGAATGAACTGGATCGGGGAGATCAGACCCCGGCGCGGGTGGTGCCAGCGCAGCAGCGCCTCGGCGCCGACCACCCGCCGCTCCCGCAAAGAGAGCTGGGGTTGAAAGAGCAGCTGGAACTCGCCCCGCGACGCCGCGTACTGCAGATCGGTCTCCAATTCCAGGCGGTCCGCCGGGCCGGGGCTCATCGACGGGTTGTAGAGCTGCAGCGTGCCGCCGCCCTCTTCCTTGCCGCGGTGCAGCGCGATCCCGGAGTGCCGGATCAAGGTATCGGCGTCCTCGCCGTCGAGGGGGTAAGTGGCCACGCCGATCCCCGCGCTGACGAAGATGTTCTGGCCCACGATGTGGAACTGTCTCGAGAGCGCCCGGCGCAGTGAAGAGGCGACATCGAGCGCCTCGTCGGCCTCGTTGATGGCGCCGAGGATTACGAGAAATTCGTCACCGCTGACCCGCCCCACGGTATCGAGGGCGCCCAGATGGTTGTGCAGGCGCTCCGCGACGGCGCGCAGCAGCTCATCCCCGGCGGCGTGCCCCAGACTCTCGTTGACGAAGTTGAAGCGGTCGATATCCAGCGTCATCACCGCCACGCTGTGTCCGTCCCTGCGCGCGTACTGGATCGCCTGTTCCGCCCGGTCGCGGAGAAGGTGGCGGTTCGGCAAGCCCGTCAGCGCGTCGTGGCTGGCCTGATACTCCAGTTGATCCTCCTGCCGCTTGCGCTCACTGATGTCGTTAATGACGCTGACGTAGTACTCGACCTCTCCGTCTTCACCCCAGACCGGGGCGAGGTAGAGCTCATTCCAGAACGGAGTGCCGTCCTTGCGGTAGTTGCGCAGCACGGCGTACCCCTCTCTACGCCCGCGCAGGGCCGCCCTGATCTCTTCCAGACCCGGCTGCGCCAGGTTGTCGCCGGCCAGAAAGCGCCCGTTGCGGCCGAGGACTTCGTCCGCCCGGTAGCCGGTGGTGCGTTCGAAGGCGGGATTGACGTAGACGATCGGCTTATCGTCGGCCCGCACGTCGGTAATCATAATGGCGTTGGCGGTGGCCTCGATCGCCCGCTCCCGCAGCTTCAACGCCTTCATGCGGGCGCGGCTCTCGGTGATGTCCTCGCGGACGGCGATGAAGTGCGTGATCCGCCCGCCGGCATCGGTGAGCGGCTCGATATGCTGGTACTCCCAGCGCACCTCGCCGCTCTTGGTGCGGTTCTTCAACCGGCCGCGCCACGGCTTCCCCGCGCGGATGGTCTGCCACAGATCGCGATACGTCTCCACCGGGGTCTCGCCCGACTGCACTACCGCCGGGGTGTTACCGACGAGTTCTTCCAGGGAGTAGCCGCTTGTCCGGGTAAAGGCGGGGTTCGCGTATTCGATCCGGGCCTCGGCGTCGGTGATGAGGATCGCAGTCGGACTGATGTGGGCGGCAACCCGCAGCTTGCGCAACTCGTCGACCATCGGGTCGCAGCCGGCGTGACGGTCGGTCCAGTCTGAAAATTGGTTATCGGGGGGCATCGGTCACCAATATGTTAATATCTTTTTGTTTTATTTGTTATTTTTATCGATAAACCCTCTTGGGAGTAGGCGTAGAGCGGGCGGTCCTCGGTAAGATATCCCCTCTCCACCGGTCGCCGGTACTATCGGTACCACTCCCGGCGCGTGCGCTCAAGTTGCATAGCAACATGGAAAGATCCCGAGGGCAATCACCCAGTGCCGGTTTGCCGTTCCACCACAACCCGAAAAGGCGGCAGTCCGGCCATGAGTTGCTTGCCGTACGGCTTGGTCACCAGGCGCTGGTCGAGCACGGTCACCCGCCCGCTATCCCCTTCTGAGCGAATGAGCCGGCCACACGCCTGCAGCAGGCGGACTCCGGCGTCGGGCACGGCGACCTCCATGAACGGATTCCGCCCGCGCGCCGCCAGCCACTCAGCGTAGGCCGCTTCCAGCGGCGAATCGGGCACCGTGAACGGCAATTTGGCAATAACCACGTGCCGGCATAGCGTACCGGGCAAGTCGATACCTTCCGCGAAGCTGGCGAGGCCGAAGATGATGCTCCCCTCACCGCCCTCGATCCTCTTACAGTGGATTTCAACGATCTCGTGCCTCGCCCGCTCCCCTTGGACCAGCAGCTCCGGCAATCCGCCCCCGGCGAGCGCCGCGGCCACGCTCTCCATCTGGCGGCGAGATGCAAAGAGCACCAGCGTCCCCTCCTCCGGAGCCACGCGCCGGCGCAACTCCCGGACAACCGCAGCGGTATGGTTCTGCACGTCACGGGGATCGAGATCCGGGGCCACCGGAACCACCAACGACGCTTGCCTGGCGTAGTCGAACGGGGACGGCAGGGTTAAAAACCGCGTCCCGTCCCCCTCCGCAAGCCCGGTCCGGCGGGAGAACCGGTCGAAACGGCCGAGGGCTGTCAGCGTCGCGGAAGTCAACACAACGCCGGACGCCTTGCTCCACAAGGCGGTCTCCAGGAAGCCGGAAGCCGAAGTCGGCGCCGCGCTCACCAGCAAGTCGCCGTCGCCGCTCCGGCGGGTAATCCACCGGGCCACCGGCGGCTGGTCGGGCTGGTCCACACGGCCCATCAACGACCAAGTCCGCGCCAACCTCTCCGCCTGCCCTTCGGTGAAGCCGGTCTCCCGTATCGGCCGCCCCGCCGCATCGGCGGTCAAACGCCCCTCTTGCACCTTCTGGCGTAACGCCTCCCGCAGCCTGGCCAATCCACCGGTCAACCGCATGCCGGCCTCCGCCAGCGCCTCAGCCTGTTCCCGCAACCCCTCCGCGACCTCATTCGGTTTGAGGCGCCAGACAGGGTCACCCTCGCCCGTCCGCGCGGTCGGCCGTTGGGGCAAGGTGAGTTCTAAGGCGGATTCGATCGCACGCAGCCCATCGACCAACTCCTTCGCGGACCGCTCCACATCGCCCAGCCACTCGACGCCGGCTCCCACCCCCGCCAGTAAGTTCGACGCCCTACCCGCCGCCCGCGGGATCTCTTCAAGCCACCGGCGGGCACCCTGAACGGGCGATTCCGCCGCCGCCTGCTCAAGGGCCAAGTCCGGCAGGTGGTGGGCCTCGTCGACAATGTAGAACGTCTCCGCCGGATCGGGGAGGACTACGCCGCCGCCCATATTCAGGTCCGACAGCACCAGATCGTGATTGGCCACGACGACATCCGCCTCGTCGACCCGCCGGCGGGCGATAAAGAAGGCGCACTCCCGGAAGAACGGGCAGGCCCGGCCGAGGCATCCGCGACTCGACTCGGTTACCGCGTCCCGGACTCCGGGTGACAGCGCGCCGCTCCAACGATCGAGATCGCCCCACCAACTCCCGTCGGCCAGGGCTTCTTCCATCGAGGCCACCGCCTTGCGGTCGGCCTTCGACGGCTTGAATGGCCACAGACCGCCCGCGGGGATCTCCAGTTCTAGACTCTCCTGGCGCCCGCCGTGGCTGCCGGTCAAATCCGCCAAGTTACGCTGGCAGACGTAGCGGCGGCGCCCCTTGACCAGGTGCCAGGTAAAGTCCAGTCCACTGCGCTCGGCCAAGTCCGGCAGATCCCGGTCCACCAACTGCTGCTGGAGCGAAATGGTGGCGGTCGTCACCACCAACCGCTTGCCTCCATTCCGCGCCACCGGGATCGCGCCCAATAGGTAGGCGACGCTCTTGCCGGTGCCGGTGGGCCCCTCTACAGCGAGAATGCGCCGCCCGCCGGCGCAGCCGTCGGGCACATCGAGGAGCGCCGCTCCGGAGAGCGTGCGCGCCACTTCGGCGATCATCCGCCGTTGGCCGGAGCGCCCGACAAAGGCCGCGCCCTCACGCAGGCGCTGGTAAGCGTCCCGTATCGCCTCTTTTGTGGCCTCCTCAAGGCCACCTTCGTACCCATTGCTCATGACACCACTTCTGAGAGAATAACCGTGCCCGGTATTCGGATAATGGTCGGCGCTATCACCCGGTCTTGCGCCCTTCATCGAATACCCAACCTTGCTGACTTTATGGAAAGCATTGCGGGAGTGGGGCCCCAGTAAGAGTGTCGGTCGCCTGGATGGCGACCGACAAGCCTCCAGGGATGGATTGACGGCGTCCCTGAACGGGGCCCACCCCAGCAATACTTTCTGTAAAGTCAGCAATACGATACTGGACAGAGCCGAGGGGAGTTGGATGAATACCGGCGAAAGGAGCGGCGCGCCTCCGCGTTCCCCATCACTGGCGGCTCTACTGGCGGCGACCCGCCCCGGCTTTCTCGGTCTGGCTCTGGTCGCGGTGCTATTGGGATTGGCGTCGGCTGTCCACGACGGCTTTCCCATTACCGCTTGGACTGCAGCTCTGTCGCTCCTCGGCGCCGTTTTGGCGCACGGCGGCGCCAACGCCCTTAACGACTACTACGACCACCTCAACGGCTGTGACGCCGGGAATGTGCAACGCATCCCTCCCTTTACCGGCGGCGGCAGAACTATTCAAGAAGGCCGGACGACCCCGGCCCAAGTGGCCGCGATCGGATGGACCTTGTTCGGGGCCACGGCCGTCATCGGCGGCATACTACTGGTGGCGACCGGTCCGGGGCTCCTCCTATTCGGATTGGCCGGGCTGCTCCTCGGTTGGCTCTACTCGGCGCCGCCGCTGTTCCTGGCCGGACGGGGGTGGGGCGAGGTTACGGTGGCCGCCGCTTTCGGCCTACTAATCCCAACCGGCGCAGCCTATGTCCAGAGCGGGGAGTTACACAGCTTGGCGCTCGCAGCGGGGGCCCCGTTGGCCGTGCTCACCGCGGCTATTCTCTACATTAACCAGTTTCCCGACTACGCGGCCGACCGCCTTACCGGCAAGCGTCACTGGGTCGTGCGCCTCGGGCCCCGGCTGGCGTGGCCCGGCTACCCACTACTGGTAGCCGGAGCGGCAGGGGCATTGATCCTGGGCGTGGTCGCCGGCCCGCTACCCGGATGGGCGCTGGCGAGCCTGCTACCGATGGGACTGCACGCAGTGGCTGTCCCGACTCTGGCGCGGCACTTCGACGAACCCGTGCATCTGCGGCCCGCTTTGGCAAACACGGTGACCGGGACACTGTGCTATGCGGTCACCACCGCGTTGGTGCTGCTACTGACAGCTTGACGCACCGGAAATAGAAGGTTGCCGTGGATGCGATGCATTAGGGGTTACAGCATGAAGTGGTTGGTTCCGCTCCTGGCACTCGTAGTGGGCCCCGCCCTGGCGACGGCGCCGCCCCACTACTCCGTGCGCGTCGATCTCGACCCCGTGCGGCAAGAGGCAGCCGTGGAGGCGGACTTGCGCATTACCGGCCGCGACGCAGTCGGGCTCCACTTGCCGGCCGGCTGGGAGATCGAGGGACTATGGCGCGACGAAGAGCCCCTGCCGCCCCCTTCGGCAGCGCGTCCGTTCCGTATCACCGGGCTCGATCCGTCCGGCTCCACCATTGCGCTGCGCTACCGGGGCCGATTGCCTAATGCGGATGAGGCTACAGGCGAGTGGGGCCCTTTTCTTGGCGAATCCGGGGCCTTCCTCAACCGGGGCGGCGGCTGGTATCCGGAGGTATCCGGGGCCGCCCTGATGACCCACGACATTGAGATTCACGTGCCCGACGGATGGCGCGCGGTGGCATCCGGGGAGTGGATTGGCGGGTCGGAGGACAGCCGCACGGCGCTCTTCCGGCACTCCCGCCCCGGACGCGGCATGACCGTCGTAGCCGGCCCTTGGCGGGTAGACGAACGACAACTGGAGAGCGGCCTTCGGGTCCGCACGTATCTTACGCCGGGGACCGCCCACCTCGCTGACACCTACTTGGAACGGACTGCCGAGTACTTGCAGAGCTACCACGACTCGATCGGCGATGCGCCATTCTCCACTTTCGCCGTCGTGGCGGCTCCGATTCCCGTCGGCGTTGCCTTCCCCGGTTTTACCTGGATCGGGGAGTCCGTGCTCCGACTCCCTTTTATCCCGTATACCTCCCTCCCTCACGAGGTGCTGCATAACTGGTGGGGCGCCACGGTTCATGTCGACTACCGGGATGGCAATTGGAGCGAGGGGCTGACCACCTGGATGGCGGACCACCGCTTGGCGGAGCAACGGGATCCGGAGGAGGCCCGGCGGATGCGCGGCGACTGGTTGCGCGGCCACCACGCCCTGCCCGCCGAGGACGACTACCCTTTGCGCCGGTTCCGGGGCGGGCGGGAGGGCGCCCACCGCGTAGTCGGTTACCAACGCGGCGCCATGCTCTTCCACATGCTGCGGGAGCGCTTAGGAGAAGAGGCTTTCGACGCTGGAATCCGGCGGTTCTGGGCGGAACGGGCCTTTCAGATTACACGCTGGGCGCACTTACAAGAGGCTTTCGAGGCCATTTCGGGGGACGACCTCGCAGTCCACTTCGATCAGTGGCTGCACCGCACCGGTGCTCCCCGGCTCCAGCTGGAGCAGGCGGAGAGGACGGCCGACGGGGTCACCGTCCGCCTTTCACAAAGCACACCGCCTTATGAATTGCATATTCCCGTCGTCGTGGAGACCGGCGACGGTAGCAAACGCTTCACGGTCTTTATGGACGGCACGGATGCCGAGGCGAAATTGACCACCCCCGGCACCCCGACGGCACTGGCGGTCGATCCGAACTACGACCTCTACCGCGCGCTGGACGCGGGGGAACGCATACCGGTAATCCGGGAGGTCGTTGAAGCAGTAGCGGTCCACGCCGCCGGTCCCCTCGCCGGGGAAGCGGTGCGGATGCTGCAGATGGAGAGCGCCGTAGTCGACAAAGGGCGGGCGGACGTGGTGCTGGTGGCGGCGGAACGCGCTGCGCTGGGGGATCTGCTCGACGCCGCCGGTGCCGAAGCCACACCCCTCGCCCCTCCGGATACCCGCGCGGCTGTATGGGCCAGCCGGGACGGCCGAGGCCGTCCGTTACTGGTGATTACCGGCGACGACCGAGAAGCGATCCGCGGAGTGCTTGCCCGTCTGGTCAGGCACGCCAGAGAGAGCTATGTCGCCTGGGACGGCGAACGCGTTACTGACAGCGGCTTGTGGCCCGAGCCGGAAGAGCACGGCCTGCGGAAAGCATGGTAGCCGCGCGCTCACGCCCCTAGCCGTCCTTGACACCGTTTACAATGCACCCTGACCATGTGCGCGGGATTATCCCTGCGGATACCCGCGAGGGCGCGAACAGGAGCCGCCATGCTGGAATGCAACCGGCCCATGGAAGGGGTCTTTGACGAGGATGCGCGGCTCCAGGAGTTGCGCGCGCTTGAGTTCGGCGGCCCGGGCCTGCGCCGGCAGCTCGCCCAGTTGAGCCACCTCGCCGCGGACCTTTTCAACGTCCCTATCGCGCTGGTCACCTTGATCGAACCGGACTACCAGCGGTTCCTCGCCAACCACGGCCTGGAGGACCGCGACGGTACAACCCGCGATGAGGCCTTCTGCAACCACACTATTCACCACCAGGAATTGATGGTGGTCCCCGATCTGCGAGCCGACCCCCGCTTCCGCGACCACCCGTTTGTTGTCGGTGAACCCTACTTCCGCTTCTATGCCGGCGCGGTGATTCGCGGCCCCCACGGCCACCCCCTCGGTGCCTTCTGCCTCAAGGATCACGCCCCCCGGCGGTTCGATGCCCACCGCCAACGCCAACTGCTGCGTTTCGCGCGTGTGGTAGAGGCACAGATCCTCGCCCACAACGACCGGGAATCACCAGACCGCGCAGCGGAACGCACTGCCGACCACGACCCATCGACCGGACTGATGCTACGCCAGGGACTCCTGGATCGCCTCAACTCCCTGTTGCGCGGCAGTTCCGAACGGGCCGTCACGATCCTCAATATCCACCTGGAAGGAGTGGAACAGCTTCGCGCCGGAGAGAGCGCGGACAAGGCAGAGGCATTCCTTCTCGGCGTGGTGCTGCACCTGCGCGAACATCTGCCCCGGCAGGTGACGTTCGGCCGTTGGGACGACAACGACCTGATGATCCTGGCGCCCGAGGATGTCCCCGGTTGCTCCGCGGACGAATTATCGGAGCGGTTGGTCTATCTGCTCCGCCAACGGGTTCCGTGGGATGGCGGCGCCCACCTCCCCCAAGCCGCCATCGGCGTTTGTCGGGACCACGACGAGAACGCCACCGCCGACGGGTTGATGGCGCTCGCCCGCTACGCGACGCGCAGCCAACGCGGACAACGGCGCGCCAACGTCCGCCTGGTCCCGTGTTCGAACCGTCCCGACCTCGCCAGCAACACTGACCTCGCCCACCGCCTGGAGGAAGCCGTCGTCGCCGGCGCCATCGTGCCTCACTTCCAGCCGCGTATCGATATCGAAAGCGGCCGCATTGCCGGGTTCGAGGCGCTGGCCAGGTGGTGGGACGATGAATTGGGTCAAGTCTCTCCGGGACGGTTCATCCCGGTGGCGGAAGCAACCGGACGGATCAGTGATCTCGGCGCCTCGATGCTCCGGCAGGCGTGCGCCACGGTGCAGGCGTGGCGGCGTCAGGGGTTGCCCGCCCTACCGGTCGCGGTGAACATCGCCGGGGACGAACTGGGAGACCCGTATCTCGGCGAGCAGATCGAGGCGATTCTGCGCGAGACCGGACTTCCCGGATCGCTACTGGAATTGGAGGTAACGGAGCGCGTACTGGTGGAGCACACCGAGCAGTCGATCGCCACCATGAAACGGTTGAACGCACACGGAGTGCGCTTCGCCATCGACGACTTCGGCACCGGCTACTCGTCATTCACCTACCTGCGGCAACTCCCCGTCTCGCAACTCAAGATCGACCGCTCCTTCACCCGGCTGATGCCCACCGATACGCGGGATGCCGAGATCGTCCAAGCCATCTCCGCAATGGCGCACGCCATGGGGATGACCACCGTCGCCGAAGGGATCGAACGGGAGGAGCAGGTGCCGTTCCTGCGCAAATTCGGTATCGATCAAGGGCAAGGGTTTCTGTGGGCGGCGCCGATGCCCGCGGACGACGCAGCCGCCATGCTGCGGGAGCGGGACGACCCGCTATAGATGCTAACGTTACGTAAAAAACTGGCGTCCCCAACGGGATTCGAACCCGTGTCGCCACCTTGAAAGGGTGGTGTCCTAGGCCTGCTAGACGATGGGGACGGTGACGCGCGCCCATGCGAGCGTGCTGCATGCTACGAAGGGACCCATCGGCTGTCAAGGCGTGTGTTTGTCGAGGCACGGGTACAGGAGCGCCTCTGCGGTGGCGTCCGCCGTATCGTCCCGCTTTATGGGCCGACAACCACGTGCCGCGGCGGCCGCTCTGTTAGACTAGGGCGCACCAACCAACGGGAACCACGACAGGCGCGGCCGAAACGGCGAATGGCCCGGCAATCGCACAACACGCAGTTCACCGAAGACGGCCTCTACCGGCTGGGGCTCGTCCATCAGCCTTTCGGCGACAGTATCCCGGCGTACGAGGACACCACCCACGCCACTCAGCTCAACGTGGCCATCAGCCTGTTGCAGGGCGGTGAGCGCGTCCTGCTCATTCGCGGCGAAGCGGGGCTCGGCAAGACCACGTTTCTAAACCAGATCGCGCGCCAGGATGTGCCGGTAATGAAGCCGGTTCTGGTGCCGGGCACTTCTGAAATAGATCTGGAGACCCTCTGCGCGGAATTGGCCATGACAGAGGAAGGCCCTTCGGCGGCCCCGCCGGACCTGGATCGGGCGATCAACCATATCCGCGGCAGCCGCCGTGCCGGCAACCGCCCGGCGCTGCTAATCGATGATGCCCACCGGCTACCCCCCCGCACCGTTCGAGACCTGCTGGAACTGTGGATGGAACTCTGCGACAAGGGGGAAGGCTTCGGGTTGGTGCTCGCGCTGGACCCGGACCGGGACCAGCCCTGGTCCGGATCGAGGCCCGAACGCCTGCCCAAGGGGCGGGTCCACGTCATCAACCTGTACCCCCTGACGGAAAGCCAGACCGCCGACTATCTTGAGCACCGCCTGACAGCAGCCGGAGCGGACAGTGGCTTGCTCGGCAACGCCGAGAAGAAGGTGATCCACGAACGGTCCGCCGGCCACCCTCACCGCATTCATGAGGCCGCTTTCGAGATGCTGGCGGAACGTTTGGCGGAACGCCAAGACGACCTGCCATCGGCAAACCCTGTCTCATTGAAAAAGCGGCGCCGCGGCGGCGCATTGGCACGGATGGGCGCAGCCGCCGGGATCGGCGCCGTTGTCGCCGGCGGCGGGGCCGCTTGGTACCTCCTCGTCCACTTCGACCCGCAGCCGCCGACGCCGGCCCTCGACATCGCGGATCAATCCCCGTCCGCGCAACAATCGGCGGACGAAGAGAGCGGCGCCCCGGGCACTGGCGACAATGACCCGCTCCCTCCTCCTGCCGACAAGAACTCGCCGTTCGGCCTCGTGCTTCCGCAACGCTACACGTTTACACGGGACACCCCGCCGGAGCGCCTGGCTGAAGCACCGGTAGAGGAAGAGGCTATAGAACACATCGAGCCTTCGCCGGTCGCCGACGCGACGGTCGAGGAGGCGGAACGGCCACAGCCCGCTGCCGATGACACGGAGGCCGCGGACGAGACCGAAGACGTGTTGCCGGGGCACCAGTGGGTACGCTCGCAGGACGGTAGCCGATTGACCGTGCAATTGCTGGCCGCGAGTAATCCCGACACACTCGTTTCCTATGCGGCGCGCCACGGCATGCGGGAACAGACGGAACTGGTTCGTACCGAACGGCAGGGCGAGGACTGGTACCTGCTCCTTTACGGCAGCCATGAGAGCCGAGCGGAGGCCCGGTCCGCTATCGACCGGCTCTCGCTTGAACTGCGGGAGCAAGGACCTTGGGTGCGGTCGCTGGCGTCAGTCCAGCAGACATTGACGGACTGAGGTGGTGAGGTGGCGTTGGAGTGACTATGGACGCCTTAGCCGTCGGAAGAGTGACGCCGTCAATATTTTGACGGCCTAACAGTGTCAAATTATTGACGGTGATGCGAGTAACCAGTCAACCACCTGTCGTAGAGATCCGCTACCCGGAGCCGACCGGGCGGCCCTCTCTCGCATTGCGGCTCGGTGAGACCTTTACCGCGCTGGCCCGATCGTCCGCCGACGGCCTCATCCTGGAGATGGGGCGGCACCGCCTGCCGGCCCGGGCCGATGTGCCGATCAGCGACGGCGACCGTCTCACTCTTCGGGTCGCCGAACTAACGCCGCGCCTGACGCTGAAGATCCTGGATCACCGAGGGCCCCGGCCGGCCATCGACGCTGCCCTTCGCGAGGCCCTGCCCCGTCAGACCACCGCCGGCGGCTGGAACAGTATTGTGCAATCTTTGGGCCAAGGATCTACCGACCTTCCACCTCAGGCCCGCAACGCCCTACGGCAGGTTCTCACCCAACTCCCGACACCGGAGCAATTGCAACGCCCCGAAGGATTGCGGTCCGCGCTGTGGGAATCGGGCGTCTTTCTGGAGGCCCGAATCGCCGCCGCCCCGGAGTTGGCGGCAGCCACAGCAGGAACCGACACTAAGGCGCTCCTGGCGCGGTTGGCGGCAAGGCTGCGCGCCCTCCCACTGCCTTCGGCCACCGCCGCGGGCGGGCGCAAACGGCCGCCCGCGGCCACGCCGCAACCCGCCACTGCGGTGGAGAGCCTACTGCGTCAAACCGAGGGCATGGTGGCCCGACTGCAGTCCCTGCAAGCGCGAGCCGCCGCCGAGCCGGGAGCCCTCGATCTCAGCTTCGAACTGCCGGTACGCGATACCACCGACCTCGAAGCCCTGCGCCTGCGTATCCGTAACAGCGAGAGCGACTCCCCAAACGGCAACGACCCAGAATCCCAGCCGCTCACCGTCGATCTCTGCTTTCAACTCACCCGGGCCGGGACCGTCCACACCAAGGTCCGCATCCAGGGGAATGCGGTCAGCACCTCGTGGTACGCGGAACAGCGCCCTACCGCGGAGGCCATCGCGGAGGCCTTGCCGGAACTGGAGCACCGCCTGGAGGCGGCCGGATTGGCTGTCGGCGCCCTGAGTTGCGCGCACGGCTTGCCGCTGTCCGAAGGCAGTGATACGACCGCTACGCTGCGCGAGCGGGGTCTTCTGCATGAGCGGGCGTAAAGGAACCACCTTTGAAGGCAAGACCCGGGTGGCCGTGGCGCTCGATTACGATACCGTCTCAGCGCCGCGTGTAGCCGCCACCGGGTCGGGCCGCCTGGCGGAAAGGATCATTACCGCCGCCGCCGAGAACGACATTCCGATCAAGGCCGACGGCGACCTGGCGGCGGTGCTATCCACTCTGGAGCTGGACGCGGAGATTCCGGAACACCTCTATCGCGCGGTGGCGGAGGTCATCGCCTTCGCCTGGATCATCAAGGGGCGACTCCCCTCGCCTGCTACTCCCGAGGACGCTCCTGACCCTGCCGGGAGTGGAGCAATACCACCAGATCGGCCTCCACCTGAGAAATCTGGCAAGTATCCATAATCTCCTTGGCCGGCGTTCCTTTCCGGGCCATGCGGATGGCCTGATTGAAACGGCTGCCGTCGGAACCGCCGCCGGCGGCTACCTGGTCCAGGCGCCGGCGCACGCGGGAGAGGTTCTGCTCCACGCGCGCCAGGTGCTCACCCTGTCCTACCGCGCCCGCCGACAGCCCGCGGAAGTGCTCTAGAATCTGCTGTGTCGTCGTCTCGACCCCTTCCTGCCGCCGCTCCAGCCGCTCCACCCGCCCGGCGATGCCGATCGCGTGCCAAGCCGCCACGGCGGCCACCACGATCGCTCCACCGGCCACGATTACGGAGATCAGATTGGGTAGTTCCATCGCCGCCTCCTTAACGGACCCGACGCCATGTCGTCCCCCCGGGGCCGTCCTCCAACGCGATACCCTGCTCATGGAGAGCATCGCGAATCCGGTCCGCCTCGGCAAAATCACGCGCCTTGCGCGCCTCGGTACGCCGGGCGATCAGCGCCTCAACCTCGTCCTCATTGAGCCCTTCCGCCGGCCCGCCGCGGCGCAGGAATGTCTCTGGATCTTCCTGTAGAAGACCGAGTACGCCGCCCAGACCCCGCAGCGCCGCGCAGAGCGCCGCGACCCTCTCCACCTCCCTAGCCTCGCGCGCGCGGTTGCAGTTGCGTGCCAGATCGAAGAGTACCGCCAGCGCCTCCCGGGTATTGAAATCGTCATCCATCGCTTCCCGGAAGCGCTGACAATACGCTTCGGCTACCGCGCCGTCACCGGTGCCGTCGTCCGCTTGCCCCCCACGCAGCGCGGTATAGAGGCGCTCCAGGGCGCCCTCCGCCTCGTCCAGCGCATCATCGCTGAAATTGAGCGGACTGCGGTAGTGGCTGGAGAGCAGGAAGAGCCGCACCACCTCCGCCGAATACTTGGCCAGGATCTCGCGAACGGTGAAGAAATTGCCGAGCGATTTCGACATCTTCTCGTCATCGATCCGGACGTGGCCGTTGTGCATCCAGTAGTTGACGAACTTGCACCCGGTGGCGGCCTCGCTCTGGGCGATCTCGTTCTCGTGGTGGGGGAACTGGAGGTCGAGCCCGCCGCCGTGGATGTCGAAGTGCTCGCCCAATAGATCCGTCGACATCACCGAGCACTCGATATGCCAA
Source organism: Halorhodospira sp. (assembly GCA_007121755.1). GTDB lineage: Bacteria > Pseudomonadota > Gammaproteobacteria > Nitrococcales > Halorhodospiraceae > SKYL01. Next base: position 15,903 of record SKJZ01000197.1, read on the forward strand.
CCAGGCCGCCCCTGACCCCACGGGGAAGGCCACGCCGGCTCACCGGGTTTGGCCGCTTTCCAAAGCGTGAAATCGGCCGGGTCGCGCTTCTCTTCTTCTGGCTCAACGCGTTCGCCGGCACGCAGATCCTCCAATTTCCGCCCGGAGAGCTTCCCATAGCCGGGGAAGCTTCCAACCGCGTAGTAGACGTCCCCGTTACCGGCCGCGTAGGCGTGCCCGCCTTCCACCAACCGCTGAATCATCCGGATCATGCCGTCGATCGAGCCGGTGGCCCGCGGTTCATGGTCGGGGGGCTCGACCCCGAGGGCAGCGCAGTCCTCATGCATCGCGGCGATATAGCGGGAGGTAAGATCCTCGATCGACTCCCCCAACTCAGCCGCGCGGCGAATGATTTTGTCGTCGATATCGGTGATGTTGCGGACGTAAGTGACCCGATAGCCCGACCACCTCAGGTAGCGGACCACCGTATCAAAGACCACCAGGGCACGGGCGTGGCCCAGATGGCAGTGATCGTAGACCGTCATGCCGCAGACGTAGATGCGGACGTGACCCGTTTCGATGGGCTCGAAGGTCTCTTTCCGGCCGGTCAAACTGTTCTGAATCTTTAGCATCCCCCCCCCTCGGCGTCTTTTTCAGCGGCCCTCTGTGCCCGGCGCAGCCGCGCCACAAGCCGTTCAGCCCCCATCAATGAGGCCAGCGGCTGGAGCTCAGGGCCGCTACATCGCCCCGTCAGGGCGGCACGCAACGGCATGAAGAGACGACGCCCCTTAGCGCCGGTCTGTTCCCGCGCCCGGGCGGCGATCACGTCAAAACGGGTCCCGGACTCCTCCACCGCCTCCAGGGCGGCGGCAAACAACCCTGGACCGGCCTCCCGGACGACTTGCAGGGCCTCGTCCTCCAACGGCGGTTCGGCGCCGAAGACAATGGTGGCCCACGCGCAAGCCTCATGCGGGAACATCACGTTGGGCCGGATCACATCCACGAACGATGGGGCAAAAACCGGCGGCACAAAGGCGTCGATACCCATCCACCCTTGCAACCGTTGCAGATCGGCAGCCTGCACCGCCTCGCCTTGCCAGCGCCTCAGCTGACCCGCATCGAAGCGGGAAGGGCCGGTGCCCAAGCGGCCGATATCGAAACCGGCGGCCAATTCATCGAGGCCGAGCAGAACATCCTCCTCATAGGCGTGTCCGACCCGCGCCAGATAGTTCAGCACCGCCTCCGGCAGGTACCCCTCGTCACGGAGTTCCGCCACTGACCGGCTGCCATTACGTTTGGAGAGTGGCGCGCCGTCGTCGCCCAACATAAGCCCCATATGGCCGTACACCGGGGCCGGCAACCCCAGGGCCTCCAATATCAGCAGTTGGCGCGGCGTATTGGTCAGGTGATCGTCACCCCGCAGGACGTGGGTCACCCCCATCAGGCCGTCGTCGACGGCGTTGGCGAAGAGGTACGACGCGGTCCCGTCGGCGCGCCGGATGATGAAATCACCCAGATCGTCACTGGCGTAGCGTTGCAATCCGTGGACCGCGTCTTTGAAAGCGATTTCACGCCCCGGCGGCACCCGGAAACGCAGAGTCGGACGCCCCCCTTCCGCCAACCTGGCCGCCACCTCATCGGCGGACAACCGCGCGCAGGTTCCGGGGTAGCGCGGCGGCCGGCCCGCCGCGCGCTGGGCTCGACGCGCCATCTCTAATTCGCGCGCGCTGCAGAAGCAGGGGTACGCGGCGCCGCCCTCCTCCAGGCGCCGGTAGTACTCGCTATAGAGGGCGGCCCGATCGTGCTGGCAGTACGGCCCGTTATCCCCCCCGACCTGTGGACCCTCGTCCCACGCCAAACCCAGCCAGCGCAGATCGCCCATGAGAGCCTCCGCCGCCTCGGGGCGATAGCGCTCCCGATCGGTATCTTCGATACGCAGCAGAAAGCTCCCACCGTGGCGCCGGGCCAGGATGGCGTTGAACAGCGCAGTGCGCAGGTTACCCAGATGGAGCGCCCCGGTGGGGCTCGGCGCGAATCGGGTCTTGACGGGATCATCATTCATAAGCGGCGCATTCTACTGGCCTTCGGCCGCTTAAAGCCATCCATGGGGAAGCGGTCTTATTACCATTGTACCGACTGACCGTACGGAGCCGCGCACGTCTGCCCCCACGGCCCACCAACCTTTCGGCGGGAAGACTTGCAGAGCGGCACCCGCTGGCCTAGGGTGGCTCGCCATGCCAGCGCCCGTCCTCTTTATCGCCGACCTCCACTTGGACGCCTCCCGTCCTCTGGTTACCGAGACCTTTCTGCGCTTCCTCAACGAGGAGGCCGTCGATGCGGAAGCGCTCTATATCCTCGGCGACCTCTTCGAAGCGTGGGTCGGCGACGACGCGGTCACCGGGGACGAGCCGGAGATTCAAGCCTTGGCCGACCTGGTGGAGGCCGGAACACCGCTCTACGTCATGCACGGCAACCGTGATTTCCTCCTCGGCGAACGCTTCGAGGAATTGACCGGCGCCACGTTGCTACCCGACCCCAGCGTGATTGATGTCCATGGGCAGCGGGTGCTGGCAATGCACGGGGATAGCCTCTGCCTTTCCGACCCGGAGTACGTCGCATTCCGCGCCATGGTCCGGGATCCGGAGTGGCAGCGGCGCTTTCTGGCGCTCCCTCTGGCCGAACGTATCGAGCAGGCGCGGCAGGCGCGGGCGCAGAGCGTCGAGCGTACCGGGCAACTCGATCCGGCGGTGATGGACGTAACCCCCGGGGCAGTCGTCCAGGCCATGAGCGAGCACAGTGTCCAGTGGCTGATTCACGGCCACACCCACCGCCCGGGCATACACCGCGTGCATATTGGAGGACGTGAGGGCGCGCGCTTCGTTCTCGGTGATTGGTTCGAGCAGGGCAGCGTCCTGCGCTGCCGGCCGGACGAGTGGTCGCTCGACACGTTGTAACCCCGCGCTTACACCCCTTCCACTTCCGGAACGAACGCGAGGGCAGCCTCGACGACCTCGATCCCCGCGCCGGGACCGGGAGCGTGCTCACTGAGATGGCGCCGCCACGCCTTCGCGCCACGACAGCCATTGAAGAGCCCCAACAACACCTTGACCAGTGACGGCAACCGGACCCCCGCGGCCAACCGCTCCTCTACATACGGCAGATAGCGGTTAACCGCCTGGTGACGGCTCGGCGGCTCCCCTCCGAACAGGCCGTAATCCCACAAGGCCAGGGCATAAGGGTTCTTGAATGCCTCCCGGCCGACCATAACCCCATCCACATGGCGTAATTGCGTCGCTACGCCATCCCAATCGACGATCCCGCCATTGATGACCACATCCAGATCGGGGCGGCGCTTCTTGAGGTTCCAGACCCTCTCGTAGCACAAAGGCGGCACCTCACGGTTCTCCTTGGGGCTGAGCCCCTGGAGCCACGCCTTGCGGGCGTGAACGATAAACGTCCGGCACCCCGCCTCCGCGACCCGATCGACAAAGTCGTCCAAGAAACCGGCGTCGTCCCGTTGGTCGATGCCGATCCGGGTCTTCACCGTTACCGGGATTCCATAGCCACCCATGGCCCGGACACACTCGGCAACCAGCTCCGGTTCAGCCATCAGACAAGCGCCGAACCTCCCTGCCTGGACCCGGTCGCTGGGGCAGCCAACATTCAGGTTCACCTCGTCATACCCCCAACGCGCCCCCAATTTAGCGCCGAATCCCAACACCTCCGGATCGCTGCCGCCCAGCTGCAGCGCGAGCGGGTGCTCCGACGGGTCGAAGGGGAGAAAGCGCTCCCCTCCCGCATGCCACAGGGCGACCGCCGGAACCATCTCGGTATAGAGATAGGCGCGCGGCGCCAGCAGACGAAGAAAATAGCGCGCGTGACGGTCGGTCCAGTCCATCATCGGAGCGACACAGAGCCGCCGGCGGCCGGCGTGCGACGCTTTGTCGTATTCACACATAGTACGGACCGTTGCCAGGAAAATGGGGAACGGTATTATATCGCCAGTACGGTTCAGCCCCGAGGAACAAGCATGACGGCTTTACTGGTCCTCTACACCACGCCCGGGTGCCATCTTTGCCAACATGCGCGGGACTTGGTGGATACGTACGCGGCGTACGGGGCCGTACGAATCCTGGAGCGCGACATCCTTGAGACCGCCGGGCCGGATGACGAACTGGCCCAGCGGATACCGCTGCTTGAGACCCCCACCGGAGACAGGCTCTATTGGCCGTTCGACGGAGCCGACCTGCACCGATGGCTCCACAGTAGCGGATCGTAAACGCCATGAAGATCCTGGTCACGGCCCTGATCGCGTTGCTCACCGCCCTCCCCGCGGTGGCGCACGATTGGCCTGAAGACCTCGGCGACGATGAGCGGTGGGTGCTTGTGGACACTAATACCTACGAACTCATCGTTTTTCACGGCAGCCTACCCAAAGTCACCTTCAATAATGTGGCTATTGGGCGGGCCGGAACCACCACCACTCCACGGCAAGGTGATTTAGCTACACCCCTCGGGGAATTCCGCATTGACCGTATCAATGGCCAAAGCCGGTTTCACCTCTTTTTAGGGTTGGATTATCCGACCATACGCCACGCCGACGCCTCATTCACTGCCGGCGTCATCGGCCGTGACGATTACCGTAGCTTTCTCGATGGGCTGATCAAGTATGGCCGTCCGCCTCAAAACACGGCCCTTGGCGGGCACATTGGGATCCACGGCATCGGTGAAGCCGATGAGCAGCTCCACCGCGCCGCGAACTGGACAGAAGGATGCATCGCATTGGAAGATACCCAGATAGAGATGCTTTCTGAGCTTGTAGGCATTGGCACGAGAGTAATCATCCGATAGGATCCGCAATGACGATCTACAATCGGCGCCCCAAATAAAAACGGACTGTAGTAAAGGAGAATTTCCGATGAACCATCGTTTGCGCAACGCTGTTAAGTTTTCCACCGTAGCCCTCGCGTTCGGCTTCGTCGCCGGTTGCGCTACCGTCGACGAAGATCAACTGCGAGTTGCGGTTGACGACCACATGGACGAGCTCCAGGCCGAGCTGGCCGAGACCCGTGCGATTGCTGAAGAGGCCCTGGCTACCGCACAGCGCGCCGAAGAGTCCGCCGCTGCGGCCCAGCGTTCTGCTGATGCCGCGCAGAGCACCGCTGACGAGGCCAAGGCCGCTGCCGAGCGGACCGAGGAGAAGACCGACCGGATGTTCGAGCGGGCAATGCAGAAATAAGCAGTTGTCGGTTGCTGTTGAACAAGCCCGCGGTCTTTCCGGACCGCGGGCTTTTTTTATCTCTCCCGCGCGGGGGCGACGACCATGGCGCTCTCCTCGCCTTCACGGGAGAGCCGGGTCAATGAGCCCTGTTGGGATTCGATGGCGTCGCGCAGCCGCCGGCGGTCCACGCGATGTTGCAGATCGCCCAAAGCTGATTCCACCGCGTCTACCGCCATACGCAGCTTCCCTCGGTAGGCGGCATCGGCATGTTCCCCCGCCAACGGGTACGACTGCAGATAGAGCACACCGTCCGCCGACCACCCCGCCTTGAACGCCTGATCGACAATCCGTACCGGTGTACCAACCTCCAGCCGGTCAAAGAGATAGGAAATATCGTCCGGATAGAGGCGGACACAGCCGTGGGTAACCCTCATGCCGATACCCCACGGGCGGTTAGTGCCGTGGAGCAGATAACCGCTGATATCGAGCATGATCGCATGGCTTCCCAGGGGGTTATCGGGGCCGGGAGACACCTCAAACGGCATCGTCTCGCCGCGCAGTTCCGCCTGTTTGCGTATGGATCGAGGCGGGTACCAGGCGGGGTTCTCCAACAGCATCGTGATTTCGGTCTCGCCCAGAGGCGTGGACCAATCCATACGGCCGATACTGACCGGAAACGTCTCGACCCACCCCCCATCTTCCGGGTAGTAGTAGAGCCGCATCTCCGCAATATTGATAACAATACCCTCTCGCGGGGCTTGCGGGAGGATAAATCGCGTCGGCAGCTTCACCTCCGTTCCTTCACCGGGAAGCCAAGTGTCGACATCCGGATTCGCCAGCCGGATCTCCTCATAACCGAGGCCGTAACGGCGCCCGACATCGAGCAGCGTATCGCCCTCGCGCGCCCGGACCACTACGGGTTCACCAATAATGTCGCCTTGCTCGGGTAATTCAAACCGGGTGATTCGCGTCGATTCACGCGCGGCAGGGGAGGCATCGGCCCCATTGGAGGCTGCGGGAGCCGATAGCGGATCGGCGGCTACACCCGGCCCCGGATAGAAGAGCAACATTCCCAACGCGATCGGCACCGAACCCCTAGGGGAAATTAGACGGCCTATTGCATTCAGCATTCCAAGCCTTCCATCCGCCATTCCATCATCCGCCACTGCAGTCGACGCCACGGGGCAGCCCCGCAGCAGTGATACTCTGCCCTATCGGAGACGGGAAACGCCAGCCTTACGGAACAGTTCCGCCAATTGATCCAGTATCCCAGCCGTGGCGCCCCAGATCACACGCCCGCGATAGTTCAATGCAGGAAAACGCATGCGCCGGCCGTGAAACTCCTTGATAACCTCCTCCCGCCCGCCGCCATCCAACAGCAGCGGAAGTGGGAGGAAAAAGACCTCATCTACCTCGTCGGGTGCCGGCCGCCAAACCGTCTGCACGTGGTGGACCAGGGCCACCACGGGATCGATCAAGTAGCCGGTGCCGGTATGGTACCTGCCGAGACGGCCGAGGATCTGCACCTGCTCCGGAGAGAGCCCCACCTCTTCATAAGCCTCGCGCAGCGCCGTCTCTTCACAACTGCGATCAGCTGGATCAACGCAGCCGCCGGGGAAACAGACCTGCCCGGGGTGGTCCCGGAGATGGCCAGAGCGCCGAGTCAGCAGCACGCTGTCGCCTTCGCCATCCGCTATCAGCGCAACGAGAACCGCCGCGCAGACCTTCGCCCCTTCGGGCTGCCGCCACCCGCCTTCCGGCCAATCGACATCCTGCAACTGCCGACACAACGCCTTGGCACTGCACGGAAGAGCGGACTGATCACCGCTCGGTGCGTCCACCGGAACATCCTCCCCCACGCTTACCCGTACCCGGTGGTGGCGATACCGACGTTGTTTCCCTCCAGCACACGATCGGCACGATAGCTGGAACGAACCAGAGGACCGGCAACCACCTCCAGAAACCCATAATCAAGACCGGCCCGCCGATACGCATCGAATTCCTGCGGACCGACATACCGCTCCACCGGCAGATGGTGGGCCGTCGGTTGGAGATACTGACCGAAGGTAACAATGTCGACGCCGGCGCTACGCAAATCGCGCAGCGCTTCATCGATCTCGCCCTCCGTCTCGCCCAGCCCGACCATCAAGCTCGACTTCGTGAGCACGTCGGGGCGCACCCTTTTCGCCTCACGCAGTACTTCCAGGGTCTGATCGTATCCGGCGCGCGCGTCCCGGACCTGATGAGTCAAGCGCCGCACGGTCTCCAGATTCTGGGCGAAGACATCCAGACCCGACTCGACGACGGTGCGCACCGCCGCCGGATCGCCCCGGAAATCGGGGGTCAACGCCTCCACCGCGGTCTCCGGATTGCTCTCCTTGATGGCGCGCACGCAGGCACTATAGTGCCCGGCTCCGCCGTCGGGCAGATCGTCCCGATCCACCGAGGTGATGACCACATAACGCAGCCCCATCAGCCGCACCGATTCAGCGGCGTGCGCAGGTTCGTCGGGATCGAGACGGCCATGCGGGTTCCCGGTATCGACCGCGCAAAACCGGCAGGCTCGCGTGCATACCGAACCGAGGACCATGAGGGTGGCGGTCCCGTTGCCCCAGCACTCGCCGATATTGGGGCAGTGAGACTCCTCGCACACCGTGCTCAGCCGATGGCCGTGCACAATCTCGCGGACGCGCAGATACCCCGCCCCGGAGGGCGCCCGCACCCGCAACCACTCGGGCTTTCGCAGCCGCGCGGCCGAAGTCGGCGCGGCGCGGCGCTTGATTCCGTCTTTTATGGCCCGCACGCCATCGCGCTCGAACTTAACCCCGCTAACCACCGGGATTCCCTTAAAATCGGACATGCGAATCACTCCAACCCATGACTTAATGCATACAAATTATTGTATCGAAGGGCGCGGCCCGGCGCTTGCTTCGCTTGACGGCCGCGCCCATTCCCCACCCCGCAAATGCTACGCTTGACGCTGACAATGCCCTCCGGAAAAGCGAGTCGTTCCACCACAAACGGGAGCACCCTGGTGACCTTGATGACCGGAAGAAACGGGCGGCCCGCCGTCCGGAACCTCTGCTCCACCGCTGTCGCGGCCGGCCTCCTGTTGACCGCCGGCGGAGGCACGGCCGCGCAGGAGTGCGGTGCCGCCGGCCGCTGGTGGGCGCCGGAGACACCCGATCGGCTCTTGCGTACCGACGAAGTCGTCTCGCACATCCGGGAGGCGGACGTTGTGCTCCTGGGGGAGCGGCACGATTTGAAAGACCACCACCGCTGGCAACTCCACACGTTGGGGGCACTCCAGGGCCAGCCCGGACTGAAGGCGGTCGGTTTCGAAATGTTCAACCGCCCCCACCAACCGGCCCTGGACCAGTGGATCGAGGGGGAGATGGGTGAACGCGATCTACTGCGGCAAACCGAGTGGCACGCCACCTGGGGCTTTCCGCCGGCCCTCTACACACCACTGTTCCACTTCACGCGCCTCCACCGCATGCCCACCGTGGCCTTGAACGTGGAGCGGGGGCTGGTACGGCGCATCCGTGAGGAGGGCTGGGCCAACGTCCCGGAAGATGAGCGTTACGGTATCGGCGACCCCGCGCCCGCCACCGAGGGCTACGAGGAACGGCTGGCCGGGGTCTACGCCGGCCACCCCGAGACCGAGAACGGCTTGGAGGGCTTCATGCGCGCCCAGCTGTTCTGGGACCGCGCCATGGCGGAAGGGCTGGCGGACGCCGCGGAGCGGTTCGGAACCCCGGTGGCCGGCATCGTGGGTCGCGGGCACGCCATGTACGGCTACGGCATCCCCCACCAATTGAACGACCTCGGGATCGAGAATGTCGTCGTCTTGCTGCCCTGGGATGTCGAGAACGGATGTGCCGCCGATGAAACGCCCCCGCCGGCCGATTTCCTCTTCGGGATGGTCTCGTACGAAGAGCGCCCGGAAGACCCGCCGCTGCTCGGCATCTTTCTGGAGGAAAGCGACGAAGGGGTCACTATCAGCGACGTCATGGAGGAGAGCGTCGCGGAGGAGGCGGGGTTGGCAATCGGCGACGTGGTGCTCACGGCTGCGGGCCGGACTATCGACTCGATCCCTGATCTGCAAGCCACCGTCCGCCGCCAGCCATCGGGCACGTGGTTGCCGTTGGAGATCCGGCGGGACGGTGAATCCATGGAGATCGTCGCCCGCTTTCCGGCGCGGTAACCCAGACGCCGTGCGGCCCGCCCCCAAAAAAAACGCCCCACCCGGCTAGGCCGGGCGGGGGTTTGTTAAAAATCGATTCTGCCGATTACTCAAGGGTGCCCAGCATGTACTCGACGGCGGCCCGGATCTCTTCGTCGCTAGCTTGATGGCCCATCGGCGGCATAGCGCCCTGGCCACCCTTCACCGTCTCGACCAATTCGTCAACGCTCTTATCCAGGCGCTCGCCCCAGTCACCGGGGTGACCGACACGCGGCGACTCCGCGGCGCCGAAATCGTGGCAGGAGGCGCAAGTCGGGACCGTCCCGCCCTTGTAAACGCTCTCGCCGTCGGCCGCATGGGCGGACATGCTACCGGCCATGACCAGAGCGGCGGCGCCCAGCAAAGCAAGCGACTTCTTCATATTCGATCTCCTCAATATTAAGCAACCCAAATTCATAAAGGATGGTCGGAAAAACCGTGGCTTGTGGGAATCCCGACTTAGCCACGCATATATTAACCAGGGCTCGGCCAAAGTCACACCCCAAGATTCACAAGGAAAGGCCGAATACGCTACAGTTGTAAATTGGAGATGCATGGTGGACCCTCGTTCCGTGACCTCCCACGCTACCAATGAAGCACATCCCGCCGCCGTACATCTGTCTGACTACCGGCCGCCGCCGTATTTTGTCGATCGGGCCGACCTCTGTTTCGAACTCGGCGAAGAGACAACGGAGGTCCGGGCCAGCCTGAAGGTCCGCCGCAATCCGCATTTTTCTCCATCCCCCGCCCCGTTGCGCCTCGACGCCGAAGAGCTCGAACTGATCGAACTATCGCTGGACGGCCAACCGCTTGATGTCACGGTCCATCGACTAGAGGGCGGGGCCGTGCAGATCGCCACCGTACCGGATCAATG